>JBGCDY010000023.1:0-8920 GCA_045105835.1 Chitinophagales bacterium | reverse complement strand
TTCGTTGATAGAAGTTCCTGAAACCTTTGCAGCGTACCAATGGAATGTTTCGAATGCTAATAATTACATTTTGGGTGTAGAAGAAGCTGGTAATTATGCGGTTACAGTAACAGACTCCAATGGCTGTACGACAACCGATGAAATTGAAGTCGTGGAAGCGGAAGACCCCAACGGTCAAATCCTAACTTCAACAGGGGGAACGGTTCTTTGTGAAGGCACATTCATAAACCTCGCTGCGCCTTTGGGCTACGATGATTATATATGGATTGGCAATATTTCTATTGACCCGTTTATTCAAATTACAGAGCCAGGCAATTATTATGTGGATTATGATGATGAAAACAATTGTACTTGGCGAGCCGAAATCACAATTGAAGCAGCGGTAACTCCTTCAATTGAAGTCCTACCCAATGAAGAAATGGCAACTTTATCTATCATTGGTGTTTTTTCAAATTACCTTTGGAATACAGGAGAAACAACTCCTTCTATTGAAGTGACTGCAAATGGTACTTACACAGTTAGTACTACAGATGAATATGGCTGTACTTCAACGGCTTCCGCAGAGGTCGTAATCACCGATATTGAAAGGCTCGACCAAAACTTAACAATTGAAATCTATCCCAATCCTTTTGAAAATGAATTGATTGTTGAAGGAAAAGAGTTGAAAGGAAACTTACTGCAATTATATGACCTTCAAGGTAAATTGCTTGTTTCTAAACAACTACAAGCGGATAGGGCAATTTTGGAATGGAAGGATTTGCCGAATGGTATGTATGTATTGAAGGTAGTTGGAGAGAAAGGTTTTTGGAGTGAGAAGGTGGTGAAACGGTAAAAATTCATCAATCAATAGCAAAGGGTTTAAAATCCCTCGCCATTGATTGATGAATTTGGATAGTAGTTTATTTTTTAACTAAACTCCAATATCGTCTTACGAATAATCGCCACACACTCATACAATTCTTCCTCGGTCATCACCAAAGGAGGCGCAAATCGGATTTTGTTGCCATGAGTAGGTTTAGCCAATAGCCCATTGTCACGGAGTTTCATGCAGATGTCCCAACCCAACGTAGAATCTTCAGTAGAATCTACCACAATTGCATTCAATAGACCTTTTCCACGTACTTTGGTAATCAAATTGGAAGGAATCGCTCGAAGTTCTCTACGCAAAATTTCGCCCAAATATTCCGCATTTTCAGATAGTTTCTCATCCACCAAAACCTCCAAAGCCGCAATTGCTACCTTACACGCCAGAGGATTTCCACCATAAGTAGAACCATGTTCACCTGGTTTGATGGTCAGCATAACTTCATCGTCACACAAGACTGCCGAAACTGGAAAAACTCCACCTGATAAGGCTTTGCCCAGAATCAAAATATCAGGCTTAACTCCTTCATGGTCACAGCAAAGCATTTTACCTGTACGAGCCAAACCCGTCTGTACTTCATCTGCAATGAAGAGCACATTTACAGCCTTGCAAATATCATACGCTGTTTTCAAATAACCTTCATCAGGAACGACTACACCTGCCTCTCCCTGAATGGGTTCTACCATAAATCCAGCCACATTGGGGTCTGCAACAGCTTCTTTCAATGCCTCCAAATCATTGTAAGGAATGATTTCATAACCAGGCATATAGGGACCGAAACCTTTGAAGCTCGAAGGGTCTTGAGAAGAAGAAATCGCAGCCAAAGTTCTCCCCCAAAAATTCCCTTCTACAAAAATCATTTTGGCTTTGTTTTCTGGAATCCCCTTTACAGTATAACCCCATTTACGAGCCAATTTCAGAGCCGTTTCGCCACCTTCAACGCCTGTATTCATCGGCAAAACTTTATCGTAGCCCAATAAATCTGTGATGTATTTTTCGTACACACCCAAAACATCGTTGTGAAAAGCACGAGAAGTAAGCGTCAAAACGCTTGCTTGTTCTACCAACGCATTCACAATTTTTGGGTGGCAATGTCCTTGATTTACAGCCGAATAAGCAGATAAAAAATCATAGTATTTTTTACCTTCCGTATCCCAAACGAATACGCCCTCCCCTTTGTTCAATACGACTGGAAGTGGATGGTAATTGTGTGCACCATACTTGTCTTCCAAGTCCATAAAATATTGACTACTAACTGTTGTTTGCATGATTGTTTGTTTTAAATGCTACTCAATTCGTGTGAGTAAACAAAGTTATCAAAAAAAGGTGACATCCTTCAAAGGTGGTCTTGATTCGATATTTAGTGACTATAGAACAGTTTGTGGGTAAGTATTTGGAAACGAATGGCTTTTTGAAATATTGACAGGTATTTATTGGATATCAATTTTGCGGTTGGTCAAAATATCTTCTCGAACCATCCCTGGTATTTGCATAATGAAATCATGTCCATAGGCACTCGAAGGGGTTTGAAAACCTATTTTGAACTTGCCCTTCAATACCTGCCTAACACTCGCCAAAGCAGTAAGGGCGGTAATGGTATAGCCTTCTGGTCCAGACAAACGAGCACTGACGGTATTGCCTTTGCCGTCTTTGACTTCACCCCACAAAAAACTAGAGGCTTTTTTTCTTTGCAGATCGCTAGGCCCATCAGGGCGAGAATCTATTGCTTTTTGCAAAAAATTCTTGACAAATTTCCTTTTGAAAAGCCATCTAAAGGAATCGGCATTTTTTAAGAACCACATTCCACTTTGTCCCACAGCCATATAGACTTCAATGTTGGGAATACGTGTGCTGTAATAAGCGGTGGAAACATCGCCCCAAGGAATGGTGACGGCTTCGAGCAGACGACTACCTCTCCAAAACTCGAACTTACGTGTTTTGTAAGCACTGGGTACTTTTTTGATGGCTCCTTTTACCCGAACAGCACCTCCTGTGTCTATGTTGCGAAGCATAGTGGTGGCTGTTCCATGTGAAGGTCCATTGCTTCCTACACTTGCCAAAGCCAAGGTGAGATGGGTGGAAGTAGGGAGGCGATTTTTGAGGTAAGCTGCCAAACAATCGGAAGGAACGACATCAAATCCAACGCCTGGCAAAACCATGATTTCGGCTGCTTTGAAGCTTTCGTTCATTTGTGCCAACATTTCAAAAACCGAAATTTCACCTGTGATGTCCAGATAATGGGTTTTGTTTTTGATGCAAGCTTTGACCATTGGAAGTGCTGTATCTTCAAATGGTCCAGCACAGTGCAAAACCACTTTCACACTAAGTACCAAATCATTTAAAGCCTTCGTGTCTTCCAATGAACAGACCTGATAGGGAAGTTTGAGTTGTTTACCCAGTTCCTTCAATGCTGCTGCGTTTCTTCCTGCCAAAAGTGGTTTCATTCCACGCTCGACTGCAATGCGTGCAATGAGTTTGCCAGTGTAACCATTGGCACCATAAATCATGAAATCTGGATATTGGGTCATTTTGAATTTGTTTTAAGCGATTACTAACAAATGTAATGAAAAAATGGGTGTGTCTGTTCGGTGTTTAGTTTTATTTAAGGCTAAAAAATACATTCACTTCAAAAACTGTTTACTTTTTGGGGTGGTTAAGCTATTAAGTGTGTGGAACGGTCTAATGAATAATGTAACAGACCTTTTGTGTTTAACCATTCATCAATTGTTTTAACCGAGTAAACAAATAGTTTATATGAAATCTTTGAAAGCATTACTCCTATTGTGTCTATTTTTTAGTTTTTCCTTATCTGCACAAGACACAACTGCCGTTGAATCCAAAGCGAAAAAGGCGGAAAGAGTGATTACTCCTGAAGAACTGGCAGCAAATGACTTGTTGTTTGATTCAGAAGAAATATTGGAATTAACCTTGACGACTGATTTGAAGGCAGTCAAAAAAGATATTGGAGAGGAAAGAGGTTCACATCCTGCCACAATTACTTATCAAAATGAAGAAGGAGAAACAATTACTTTGGATTTGAAGGTCAAAACAAGGGGCAATTCTCGGAGATCAAAAAATATGTGCGACTTTCCTCCTTTACGGCTCAATTTTAAGCGAGATGCTACAAAAGAGAGTCTTTTTGAAGGGCAAAATAAATTGAAGTTAGTGGCACACTGTCAGGATAAGGGAGAGGATTACAAGGAATATGTCATTCGAGAACATTTGGTTTATAAGACGTATCGGTTGTTGACGGATAAAGGTTTTAGAGTGCGTTTGTTGAAAATGACCTATGTGGACAGTGAAGACAAGGACAAGACCTTAGAAAGGTATGGATTCATTATCGAAAGTGAGAATTTTTTGGCTGCAAGAGTGGGCGGAAAAATGCTGAAAAACAAAAAAATCCATGCAGAAAACACAGACAGAACAATGGTGGATAGAGTTTCTATATTTCAGTACATGATTGGAAACTTGGACTGGTCAGTCAAGGAAAACCACAACATGAAAATGTGTTATATTGCAGGATCTTCCCCTTACTGCATTCCTTATGATTTTGATTTGACAGGAATCGTAAATACAGAATACGCACTGCCCCCCGAAATGTTGGCGGTAAATACGGTAAGAGATCGTCTGTTCAGGGGATACTGTCGAAGTCCAGAAGAGTTTGAAGAGGCATTTAAGGAATTTCGGGAGATTAAGGACAGTTTGTATGCACTTTATACGGACTCTGAATTGTTGAGTGAAAAGTATGTAAAATCTACGATAAAATATTTGGATGATTTTTATGAAACAATCAATAGTTCGAAGTCAGTCAAACAGGAGTTTTTGAAAAAATGTAGGAAAATGAAATAAATTCTCAAGCTTCAAAAAATAGATTGTATTTTTTTGGGGTGGAAATAAGCTATCTAAAAAGTCAATCTTGTTGTTTTGAAGTCTTCAAATCTGAATACTTAATAAAAAAAAGGTGTTAGTAGTAATCTACTAACACCTTTTTAATTAGGCACCTATAAAAATAAATTCACGTGTTTTATTTGTTTACGAAGAAAGGGCGAACTGAAATTCTTTACCCCTAAGGAATCCCAGCTGCCCCCTCGAATTAAAGCACTCTCATTGTTATAACACGATAACGTGTATTTTTGTTACAAAAAAAACATTTTTTTTTGTTAAAAGCCTAGCTAATTTAAGTAAAAATATCAACCTATCCTATTTCTTTTTGTTTGACAGACTACAAAATTGATCAATAAACAAAGCAAATGAATTCAAACAACCCTACTCCTTCATCAAGAAACGGTTACGAAGATCCTCCATTCACAAAAATTCACCCCCTTTTAATGATGCTCTATTTTGGGATTGCGAGCCTTACCGTCCTGTTTTTAGGGCTGACCGTTGCCTATTTTTTATCCAAAGAATCTTGGACATGGTCACAATTTCGGTTTCCAAGGGTATTTTTACTGAGCACTGTAGTGATTGTAGCCAGCAGTTTCAGTATACAGAGAGCCTTGAAGCATTACCAAACAGATGCATCCGAACAGCTTCAAAAGACACTTCTATTAAGTTTAGTATTGAGTGTGTTATTCATTGTATTACAGGTCATTGGCTGGGGAGATTTGTATGCACGAGGTATATACATTGCAGGGAAGCCAGATGGCTCTTACCTCTACCTCATTTCAGGCTTACATGTCCTACACGTTTTAGCAGGTTTGCTGGTGTTATTTGTTTTTTATAAAAAGGTAAACAAGAAGCTGAAAGACCCTGTAGAATCGCTCTTATTTTTTACGACACCCAAAAAAGAACGACAACTGCAAATGATTGTAACTTACTGGCATTTCGTAGATGTTTTGTGGGTTTATTTATTGCTTTTCTTTTTGTTTAATCATCTTTGAGGAAAAATCAAAAAAATGTCTAATTTTGAGGCGTATTTTGCTTGTGAGATTCACTGGCAAATAAAAACATAAGAAAATGCTTACTCGAAGATCTTTAAGGATAAAAGTACTGCAGACGATATATGCTTCACAGCAAAACTCATCAATGTCTGAACAAGGTGCCGAACGATTATTCCAGAAAAGTGTCAATAATGTCTATCGCTTGTTCCTATATCAGGTATTAATGATAACAGAAGTGGCAAAATATGTGACGGAAGACAAGTTTAAAAGGTCTCAAAAGCACTTGGCCACAGAAGAGGATAAAAACCTCTCTACTCGACTTTGGGACAACGACATCATGCAAGCGATTGTAAATGATGAAGGTTTCAAGAGAACAGTGCAAATCGAGAAACTAAAGTATCTGGTTGAAGCAGATGTAGTAAAAGGTCTCTACAAACTTCTTGTAGAAAAACCTTATTACCAACAATACATCAGCCAAACAGAGCCTTCACTAAAAGAAGACAAAAAAGTATTAAAACTACTTTTTAAAGAAATCATGCAGGAAAGCGAACTCTATGGTGATTATTTAGACGACCATTTCACAAATTGGATGGACGACGATGAAACCATAGAAAGCTCAATTACCAGTTTGATTCTAAATTTCAAAATACTTTCCAATGATGCTCCTATAGTAGCCCTGAGAAGGGTGCGTGATTGGGATGAAAAAGTGCAGTTCGGCAAAGAATTATTGCAGCATACCCTCAAATACAAAGAGGATTTAATCGCACTGATCACCCCTCAACTCAAAAACTGGGAACTCGATAGGGTCTCTCTAATAGATGTTATTTTACTGCAATTAGCCCTTTCCGAATTACTCTATTTTCCGACAATCCCCGTAAAGGTGTCCATTAACGAATATATTGATATATCGAAGTCGTATAGCACACCCAAAAGCAAAGATTTCATTAATGGCATTTTAGACAAATTGATGAATACCCTTAAGGAAGAAGGACGTATCACCAAACTTGGAAGAGGACTTGTTGGATTTTAAGGCACTTTTTTTGTTTTATAATGATAGAAAGATTATATTAACGAAATTCACATTAAAATAAAGTGTCATGAAAAAGTCACATTACGTCGTTACAATCGCCGTACTTATTGCATTGAACCTACTCGTTTTCAGTTGTCAGAACGAGACCACCACCATCCCAAACAATACAGAAGTTGTTGATAACCAAACAACAGATAATAATACTGATGAAGCCTCTACAACAGAAGTGGATTCTACTGCAATCGAGAAATTAGCAGATGCAGAAGCTACAACAGAAGAAGATGTAGCAGCAAGCGAAAGTTCCGAAAAAGCAGAAGAGACCAAAGAAATTGCAGCAAAAGAAGCACCCAAAGAAAAACCTGCTACAATGAACACGCCTGCGGCTCCTCCAAAACCCAAAGTTAAAAAGCCAAAAAAACCTGCTACGCCTATGGCGAAGTTTCAGTTTGAGGAGAAAGAATACAACTTTGGAACCATAAAGGTGGGAACGAAAGTAGAACACGATTTTTACTTTACCAACACAGGCAAAGTTCCAATGGTCATCACAGGGGCTAACTCAACTTGTGGCTGTACGATTCCAGAAGTGCCTTCGGAGCCAATTCCTCCAGGTGGACAAAACAAGGTAAAGGTGACCTTTGATTCGACTGGTAAAATTGGAATGCAGGACAAACACGTGACCATCACTGCAAACACCTACCCAAGGAATACAGTGATTCACATGAAAGGCTTGGCACTGACTGCCAATATGATGCCTGGCGCAAAGACCACAACAGCTTCCCCTTCCCCCTACTCTTCTCCAAAACTATCTACTCCTGCTACAACTACACCAGCAGCAGTCCCTGCGACGACTCCAGTCACACCTAAAAAAGAGGAAATCCCTGTAAACAACACAGGCAATACAGATGGAGGAAATAGTTTAGTGCCTACTACTGACCAACCCGCTGCAACAGGTAAAAATGATGCTTTGAAGTCTACAACAGACAACAAAGACCAATAAATTAAGAGATTGTATCTCATAAAAGAGAAAGCCAATGAAAATCAAAACAATATTCGATTTTCATTGGCTTTTTTTTATATTCATCAACCAAATCCATTCACTTCAATTTAAAACAACCGTAGAATGCCCTCTGCTTTTTCTCATGCAGCCTTAGCCATTGCAGCCAGCAAAATTGCCCGCCCCAATCGTTCATTTTTAAAACTATCCTTGTTGGCGATTTTTTGTGCCATCGTACCAGATGCAGATGTCATAGGCTTCAATTTTGGTGTTCCCTATGCCAGTATGTATGGACACAGAGGCATCACCCACTCCCTTCCTTTTTCACTTTTATTAGGAGTCATCGTCACCTTACTATTCTACCGTCGTTTACCCCTATTTTCTGCTCGTTGGTGGAAATATTGTCTGTTCTTTACAGCAATCACCTTCTCCCATGCCTTGTTAGATGCCATGACAAATGGCGGTCATGGATGCGCTTTTTTCGCGCCTTTCACTGCCGAACGTTATTTCTTCCCCTTTCGCCCAATCATCGTTTCGCCCTTAGGAGTACGTAATTTTTTTACAGAATGGGGTTGGCGAGCCTTCAAATCAGAAATAATATGGGTGTGGATTCCTTCAATTATCATGGTAGGAATTTTTCAATTGAAGAATTTGTTTAGGAAGTAAACTTTTATTTGAGTTTGAATTTGATATTTGTATTTGAGTTTTCACCTCCAACCCATTGTCGCCATCACAGGAAAATGATCAGACGGATATTTCCCTTCCCAATCATCAATAATCACCGTATGCTTGAACACACGCATCTTCTGCTTATCGGTGATAAAAATATAGTCAATCGTACGGTATTTCGCTGCCGTCTTACTCCCAAAGGCATGAAAAGTAAAAATAGAACTTCGGCTTGCATCCTCAGAAAGATGGTGGGTATCACTCAATGTTTGGGCAAGCTCTAAATAAGGTCTCGTATGAGGCAAAGCATTGAAGTCTCCGAGTACAATGCTAAAGTTTTTTCCTGCAATATTGGGTATATACTCCAACAACAAACGAGCACTTTTTCTACGTGCCTTTTTGCTATGGTGGTCAAAATGAGAAAAAAAAAAAAAAAATACCTCACCATTCTTTTTGCCCTTCAATTTTGCCCAAGTCACCATCCG
>JBGCDY010000022.1:0-9481 GCA_045105835.1 Chitinophagales bacterium | reverse complement strand
GCGGTGATTCAGAGCAGGGAATGTGCCTACTACGCCATTTTTGCAGCAAGACGTAACCAGTTTGGGGCCAGAAATTAAGAACATCGGAGCGGCAACCATAGGGAGAGAAAGACGGTCACCAAAAGCTAATCTGCTATTCATCGTAGAGTTATTTTAATTGTGGAATTGTATTTTGTCTTGGTAAAAATAAAACCAATTCCTCAATCTACGAAGCATTTTAGGATTTTTGTACTAATTTGTCATTTGAACTGGAAGCTTTTGTGGAAATAGTAAAAACTTCGGAAGTTTATTTTAGGCAAAATAAATAATTAGCCATGAATTGCACCGTCTTTTAAGGCGGTGTAGGAGTAAAGTAAAAATAATAAGGACTTTAGCCCATTCCATTGCAGTGGCTAAAGCCTTTATGAAAAGAGAAGCTATTTACCCCCGAGCTAAAGCACGGAGCAATAGAAACCAACATTTTGACTTTTTCAATACTTTAATTTCCCTTACTCTACATCCTTCATCGTCAAATTGATTCTTTTCCTTTCCACATCCACTGACATGACTTTTACCTTTACCTTTTGATTTACTTTCACAACTTGTTTGGGGTCACGAATAAAGCGATTGGTAATTTGGCTGATATGCACCAATGCATCTTGGTGTACGCCAATGTCGACAAATGCACCAAAATTGGTGACATTGGTGATGATGCCTGGCAAAACCATTCCTTCTTCCAAATCTTCAATGCTGTTGATTCCATCCTTAAATTGCAGTTGCTCAAACTGTTCACGGGGGTCACGACCAGGTTTGGCAAGTTCTTCAATGATGTCGTTAAGTGTTGGTAAACCTACTGTATCGGTGACGTATTTCTTGGGATTGATTTGTTTTCGGAGTTCGGCATCTTTCACCAAGTCCAAAACGGTAGCGTTGAGGTCTTTCGCCATTTGTTCGACGATTTTGTAGCTTTCGGGATGCACTGCGCTTGCGTCTAAGGGGTTCTTGGCATTGCGGATGCGGATAAACCCAGCGGATTGTTCAAAGGCTTTTGGTCCCAAGCCCGCTACTTTTTTCAGTTGCTTTTTGCTTGTAAAAGCTCCATTTTCATTCCGAAAAGTCACAATATTCCCTGCCAATTTGGGGCCAATGCCCGAAAGGTAGGTCAGCAATTCTTTACTCGCTGTATTCACTTCAACGCCCACATTGTTCACACAACTACTCACCACATCATCCAAACTTTGACGCAATTGTTTTTGGTCAACATCGTGTTGGTACTGCCCTACTCCAATGGATTTGGGGTCGATTTTGACGAGTTCTGCCAAAGGGTCCATGAGTCTGCGACCAATCGAAACGGAACCTCTTACGGTCAAATCGTGGTCTGGAAACTCTGCTCTTGCGACTTCGGAAGCTGAATAAATGGATGCACCACTTTCGTTGACCATCACCAAAAGAATATCTTCCAAATGAATTTTCTTGATAAAATCCATTGTCTCCCGCCCAGCCGTTCCATTCCCAATGGCGATGGCTTCAATTTTGTATTTTTTGCAGAGTGCTTCTACTTTGCTAACAGCATCAAATCGTCGACTACTTGTGCGGTCGTGTGGAAAAATGGTGGTGTATTGAAGGAGTTGTCCTTGTTTGTCCAAGCAGACGATTTTGCAGCCTGTCCTAAAACCTGGGTCGATTGCCATTACATTTTTTTGCCCCAAAGGAGGCGACAATAGCAATTCCCGTAAGTTGGTTGTAAACACCTGAATGGCATCTGCATCGGCTTTGGCTTTTGCCTCATTGCGGATTTCGGTTTCTATTGAAGGTTTGATGAGGCGTTTGTAGGCATCGGTGATGGCTTCTTGTACTTGCTCGGATGCTTCATTTTCAGCTTTCAAAAAAACATCGTCCAATATTTCGAGCGCATCGTCTTGATTGGGTGCGATACTCAATCGCAAGAAACCTTCATTGTTTCCCCTCATAATTGCCAAAAAACGGTGGGATGGAACTCGCTTCAATGGTTCATTCCAGTCAAAATAATCACTGAATTTTTCGGCTTCTTTTTCTTTGGCTTTCACCAATTTGGCTTGAATAATCGCTTTGCGCTCAAACAAACGCCTAACTTTCGCTCTCGCAACGGGGTTTTCATTCACCCATTCTGCAATGATGTCTCTCGCACCTGCCAATGCTTCCTCCTCATCGTTCACCTCTTTTTGGGCATTGATGAATTTTTCGGCCGCTTCGTCAATGTCTTCGTTTCTTTGACTCATCAATATTTTGGCAAGTGGCTCTAAGCCCTTTTCTCTGGCGATTGTAGCACGGGTGCGGCGTTTGCTTTTGTAAGGCAAATACAAATCCTCTAAGCGAGTCATGTTTTCTGCTTGCAAAATTTGTTTCTCCAATTGTGGAGTCAGTTTACCATGTTCTTCAATGGCTTTGAGGATGCTTTCTTTTCTTTTCTCCAAGTCCTTCATTTTGGTCATACCGTCTCGAATATCCATGATTTGAACCTCATTGAGGCTGTTGGTCATTTCTTTCCGATAGCGGGCAATAAACGGAACCGTTGCTCCACCTTCAAAGAGTAATAAAACCGCTTTTACCTGATTTTCGGATAGGTGTAGTTCTTTGGAAAGTTTGTTGATTAATTGAAGGTTCATATCTAACAATCGGTTTTTTGTTTGAACTTAAAAAGGAGGTAAATTTAGTCAAATTCAAGCATTACTATCGCAATGAATGAAAATTAAAATAAGAATGAAAATGAAAAATGTTTTTAGTTGTCTGACAAATTTCGTGGAGAATCTAAAGACTACAATAGTCTGATTTCATAAAAGAATAATTTTTAGCAAAATAGCACGCTAATTTTCTAAAAGATAGGTTATTGTAGTCTCCCTTCACCGTTTTAGTAAAAGAGCCATGTTTTTTAATCAAGCATTTTGAAATTGCAGGGAAAAGACTTGCTAATTGTAGTGAATAAAAATTGAATTCAACCAAGATTTTGGGATTGAAGTGCTTGAGTATAGGGCATAAAAAAAGCTCTTTGATTGCGTATTTCAAAGAGCTAATGGTATATAATTAAGTGTTCTCGTTAATTATGATTGCAAATATAAGACTATTCTTGGATGTTTTATAATAGAAGTATCTTGTTATTATATTTTTATTAAAATTAAAAATCGAAACTAAATTTCAGATGTAATAATTATTTTAGAATCAGTTAATTATTACATCTGAAACACATCTACTTTTTTTGCTAGCGTTTGATAGTTTTTTATTAAGGTGTATAAATTTTCAACAAAGCGCCAGGCATGAGCTTGTGACTTCTTCCCAATTTGTTCAGTTTTCGTAAGGCATCAATCGTGTTTCCTGGGTTTCTTTGTGCAATTGACCATAGAGAATCACCTCTTTTTATTTTATACTTTTTTACATTGTCCCCCGATGAAGCGGAACGTGCAACTCTTGTGCTGGAAGGTGAAACGCCTGTTGAAGCGAATTTTTGTTTTTCGGCAAAAGTCATTGTGTTTACATCTGCATATTTATGCGCTACTTTTTTGTCTTTGTAAATCACCAATTTTTGACCAGCTCTTATATTATTGCTGATGCGGTTCCAGCTCCTAACCTTGCTTGCTCCACAGTCGTACCACTCAGAAATAAAACCTATATTGTCTCCTTTTTTGACCGTATAAGTCAATTTCTTCTTGCTAGAGGTAGCAGGTTTTGGAGCTGCTTTTCTAACAGGAGCAGGTTCGTAGGCACTTGCAGAAGGTGTATAAGCGTTTGCAGTACTACTGGTATTGTAGGCACTTGCAGTTGAAGCATTGGAATTATAACTGCTTGCATTGTTGTAAACAGAACTCGTTGCACCTCGAACAGGAACCATTGTTCCATCTTCAGCTTTGGTATAAGCAGGTGAAATACGAGGGTCTGTTTGAACGTCGACATAACCACTATTGTAGGTGGCAGGTGCTATCCTTGAACCCGAAGAAACGGAAGAAGCAGGCATTACAGTTGCATTCGTTCCATAGGCAATTTGGGTATTGTTCAGTGTGCCTCTACTTGCATGAAACGCAGCTACATGGCTATAAGGAATTCGAAAATCAAAGCGTTGTCCTGCTGGTAAGTATCTTTTTTTCATACTCGCATTGAGGTGCTCCAATTCAAAAAGATTGGCTCCTGTTGCGTCTGCTACACTTTGGATGTTCAACGGTCCATAGACTGGAATCGTTTCTGCATTTGCATACGCTGTACCATAAGGTGGGTATTCCGCTTCGAGGTAGTGGTCGTAGTAGTAATTGATGAAATAGACGCAAGCGATATAGGAAGGTACATATCCTCTCGTTTCGCGTGGGAGTGCACGGCGAATTGTCCAATAATTGTGCCCACCTGTTCTTCTCATCGCTTTGTTTACATTTCCAGGACCACAGTTGTAGGCGGCAATAACCAAGAACCAATCACTGTATTTTCGATGCAATTTCTTGAAAAATCGGGCAGCAGCTTTGGTTGCCTTGTAAGGGTCTATGCGTTCATCTACATAAGAATTGACCGTCAAGCCATTTTCACGCCCCGTAGCAGGCATAAACTGCCAAAGACCAACAGCACCTGCTCTTGATACAGCATGTTGATTTAGAGCCGATTCAGTAGCAGCCAAATACTTCAAATCCAAAGGAACACCTTCTTCTAAGAAGATTTTTTCTATGATGGGAAAGTAAATATTGACCTTGCCTAGTATGCGGCTGGATACATCTCGTTTTCTATGGGTATAGACCTCAATAAATGTACGAACGTATTTGTTATAAGTAATCGGCAATTGACAGTTTTGGGCTAAGTTGTTGATGCGGCTTCGGTAATGTTCATCAGAATAGTACTGAAACGGATTGTTGATTCCTAGGTTGCTACTTCCTACATACGTTTGTGAGGGAGTATAATTGGATTGTTGGTGGCTTCGGCTTGGGATATGGGTCTCTGGAGGCGGTTGTACGTTCATATTTGGGTCGCTCGAAAAACTGATATTGCCTGTAAAGACTTTATCAGTTTTCTCACTGGGGGCAGATTCACTAGTTTTTAAAGAATCCGTTTGTGCAAAAGTATTAGGCATACAGATTGTAGCAGTAATGCACATTACTATTAAGCAGATGTTCAATATTTGTTTTTTCATAGTGCGGCTAAAATAGAAAAAGGTCAGAATAATGTAAAGAAAAACACGCTATTTTTTTTTAAAAAAATATTTCTTCTGTAAGAACGCCATTTTTCTTCTTTTCTGTTGTTATTTATTAGTTTTTTTTAGAAAAATAAAATCAAAAAAAAACCTTCTATTTCCCCGCACAGAAAATAGAAGGTTTACCAAGAAATTCTTTTTTTTACTGCTTCAACATTTTACCTGTTGTTTTCCCTTCTTTTGTTTCGATAGTGTAGTAATACAAGCTAGGTTTGAAGTTGGTTCCGTCAATGTTAAAATAATTCGTACCTGCAAACAATTGGTTTTGCTCAAACTTTTCAACGATTTGTCCTCGACTATCAAAAATTGTAATTTTTGCCCAACCAGCTTCACTCAGTTCTATCGGAATACGGGTATATCCAGTGAATGGATTGGGAATATTGGTATTTCCTCCAAACTCATAATCAGGATGGTCTTCTTCGTCCTCTTCTGGGTCTGTCACACTCATAAGCGGAACAACTCCTTCTGCTCTAAAAATATCGAAGCCACCATGCTGTGGTACAATCCAATTGTGTCCCGTTGGGTCAATCAAGATATAATCTATGGCATTGTAGGTTAAAGGACTGTTTTGAGAATCAAAGTGCTCCCAATCACTGCCATTGAAGTGCAAAACACCTGCTCTGGAAGTTCCTACCCAAAGGTCATTGTTGCGGGTATCTATGTTTAGATTCCAAAAATTGGTTTCATAAATATCGAAATCGGTTGAAGTAAAGGTTTTAACAACCTTTTCACCATCAAACAACTTCAATTTACTCTGATGTGCCACCCATATTTGATTGTTTTTATCTACTGCAATGTCATGAATCGGTTGGTGGCTAAAGCCTTGAGGTATTCGCAGGTCGAAAGTACTCCATTTTTCATTCTTCCATTCGTGCAGCTTGCCTTTTGAGGTGCTTATCCAAATATCATTGTCCAAATCGGCAGTAATGCCATAAATACTTGTGCCGTTTTGAATATAGAGTTGTGACATCGTTTCTGTAAAATCCTTCCATTCCACGCCGTCATAACGAATCAAACGTTGCCGCCTGTCCACCACAAACCAAATATTGCCTTCTCTATCTTCCATTCCATCGTTGATTCGACCGTGTTGTGCCTCAATAGGAAAAGGAGCTTGTTCGATACAATTTGTTCCATCACATTTGTATATTTTATCGTAGGAAATCACCCACAAATTGCCATCGCTTGTAGGTACAATCGTCCCTATCCCGTCTTTGAACAGTTCCAAATCGTTTTCAAAACCTTTGAAGGTCCATCCAGTCCCGTCAAACATCACCAAGCCTTCCATGTTCCTAAACCAAATATTGTCGGCTTTAAAATGGTGTTTGGTTGCCAACCTCGACAACAACCACCTTTCGGGAAAGACAATGTTAACCTGTTCAAATTTTCCGTCCTTCAATCGCTCCATACCTCGATTCGTGCCAATCCATACCTCATTTTGAGCATCAATTGCCACAGCAGAAGGATTCAAACTCATTTGAGCAATCATGGTTGAATAAGTCTCAAAACCTTGCCCATCAAAACTCACAATAGAAGTAGCATTGGAAGTTGTCCATATTTTGTCCTTCTGGTCGATTGTCAAAAAATAGCTATTCACTGAAGCGCCTGTCTCCAAAGCACTGTAAACAGTCCACTGTTCGCCATCAAATTTAGTCAAGCCGCCTATGTGCAAATCAACAGGATAGTAGCCGCTTAGGCTCATCCAAACATTGTTTTGGCTGTCGGTTTTCAAATCACTCACCCAACCATACATGAGCACATCTTCTTCCGAATTTGCAAATGTCTCCCAGTTGTTTCCGTCAAATTTCGATAAATAAGTAGAACCACTCATCCACAAATTGCCGTCATTGTCTGTTGCAATTTGGTGAGAAAATCCGCTCTGTTGTTGTTCTGAAAAAGCTATCGAAGACCACTTTCCATTCTTGAGCTTCAACAATTCTTTGTCGGAAGCAAACCAAACCGTTCCATCTTTTGAAGTAGCAAGGTCGTAAGCATTCATTTCGGACTTCAACAAGCTATTGCTTTCGTCAAAAACCGTCCAAAATTGACCATTGAAAACAGACCATTTATAAGCACTTTGCGCCCACAAGTAGCCATTTGCATCCATGTACAATTGTTGGGTTTTATTACTCGATAGATTTGAGTTTTCGGTATTGAAGTAACTTGTATAATTGCGGGTTCGGTCGTATTTTCCTACACCATAATCGTCTGTGCTAAACCAAACGATATTGCCATCGTGTGCAATGGAGTTGACTTTGTGACTGCCCGAAAGATGCTGCCATTGATTGTTTGTTTGTGCCTTTGTATTCACCGCATTGAAGCAAGTGCAAAAGAGAATAAAGACTATTAAATTTTTCATCCTAATTATTTTTTGATTACTCTACAAAGTTAAGCCACTATCTGCTTGCTAAAAATACACAATTACTGCCATAATTGGTACTTTTCGTAAATCTGCTGTTTGAAAACACTTGGACTCACCCCTGTTTGTTTCTTGAAAAAACGACTAAAATAAGCGGGGTCTTTGAAGGAAAGGGTGAAGGCTATCTCCTTGTTGGACAGTTCGCCCTGCAATAAAAGCCGCTTCACTTCCAATATCAAACGCTCGTGAATAAGCCCACTTGCATTTTTCCCCTTCAATTTTTTGACCACATTGTTGAGGTGATTGGGCGTAACAGCAAGCAGATTCGCATACTCATTGACTTGGTGCAATTCGATGAAATGGTGCTCTACGAGTGTTTCGAACTTTTTGAGGAGTGTTTTTGCAGGTGAAAAATGGTTGGCTTGCAGGTTCAAATCTGGGTATTGCTCTGCAAATAGTTGTTGGGATTTGAGTAGTAAAATTTGAAGGTAAGCACGCAAAACGCCTTTCTTGATGCTGCTTTTTCGCTTGTATTCTCTTTGCATGGCTGCAAATAATACTTGAAATTCTTCTAACTCATCTGCTTCAATTTGCAGCATAGAGGTGTGTTCCCAAAAAGACAAGTCCTTCAAGAAGTCTTTGTTTACCAAGTCAAAATGGAAAAAATCTCTTGAGAATAAAATGGCATAACCATTTGAATCCAAATCTCTTTGTACCAAATGCACCTGTCCTGGTGCCACAAAGTGAATGCTCCTATCCAAAACTTCAATTGGCTTGAAGTCCAAAATATGCTCTCCTCCACCTTTTAGGAAGAAAAATAGTTCATAGAAATTGTGGCGATGTGGACGAAAGGGAGCTTTCTTTTTGCGGGGCTTCAAAGGAAATATCTGAAAGGCGATGCTTGTTGGATCGTCTTTGGCAAAGGAGTAAGTAGGAAGTTTTTTGTTTGGCATATCACTACACAAGGTATGTTTTGGAGATACCTCAAAGGAGGATTTCTACTTATTCCAAACTGAAAAAAGGGGAAAATGGTTGTGCCGCTTCAAAAGCACTAACGTAACGAATGAAAATTAAAATAAGAATTAAAATAAAAAAACCACTTCTTGTTCAGGTGGTTGAAAATTTCAAATGTGGAACTTATTTTTTGGGCATTACTAAGGAAAGAATGAAAGTTAGGGTGAGACTAAAAATTAAAAATACTTCAACATCAGTTTTTTATGAAATGATATTTCCAGAATAATTTTGAAGTGTCGCAAAGAGAAGAGACAAGCTTAATCCAAGTTTTTACTCACCGAGAAATAAAAAGTTGTTCCTTTTTTATAGTCCGATTCCACCCATATTCGACCTCCATGTTGTTCGACTATCTTTTTGCAGATTGCCAAACCAATTCCTGTTCCTTCGTATTCGGTGCGTGAATGTAGGCGGCGAAATAGTAAAAATATTTTTTCGTGAAATTCGGGTTTGATTCCAATCCCATTATCTTCAATCGCAAAAATCCATTCTCTTTCCTGGTCTTCACAACTGATTTTGACGTGTGGTTTGACTCCTGCTTCCTGAAATTTCAGGGCATTGGTAATCAAATTTTGAAGTAGCTGGCGAAGTTTGGTAGGATCAGCGTTGATAGCATTGGGGATGTTTTTCACTTCAATTGTTCCCTGTGTTTCTTGTATTCTTGCCCTCAAATCAAACTGAATGGTATCAAGCAAACCTTTCAAATTCACGATATCAAAACTGAATTGTTGTGAGTTGACACGAGAATACATCAGCAAATCTTCTACCAAATTTTGCATATTAGTAGTCGCTGTTTTCAGTAATGATACGTAGAGTTTTTCGTCCTCATCCAATTTTTCATTAGCAGACATGTCCAATAAGTCGATTAAACCTTGAATCGAACAAATGGGCTCTTTGAGGTCGTGGGAAGCAATGTATGCAAAATTTTCAAGCTGCAT
>JBGCDY010000021.1:0-2507 GCA_045105835.1 Chitinophagales bacterium | reverse complement strand
GTTTTGTCTCGAAAACAGCACATCATTGAAGACTTTGACCAAGGCTTTTTGCCCGTCATTCTTCCTGTATTGTTGATATGCGTGTTGATTATGCCTGCAGATTTGTCCTCTGCTTTATTGTTGTTTTTCACTTGTATGATTGTCATGTTTATCGGACGGGTACAATTGAAGCACATGGGCTTGGCGGTTTGGATGGGAATCACGGTATTCCTATTGGTAATTTTCATTTCTTCTCTTACTTCCTACGAAGGTCGTTTGGGAACTTGGAAAAATCGAATTGCCAATTTTATGGACGATGAGAAAGGTGATTCTTATCAGATGGTGCAGTCAAAAATTGCGATTGCGAATGGAGGATTGCTAAGGTTAGCACCTGGTAAAAGCGTGCAAAGAAACTTTTTGCCGCACCCATATTCGGATTTCATTTATGCCATCATCATCGAAGAGTATGGTTTGTTGGGTGGTCTGATGGTAATGATTTTGTACCTATGGCTATTGCAGCGAGCGATTCGGATTTTTGTCAAAAGTCCAGGAGCCTTTGGCGCATTGTTGGCGGTTGGACTGGCGATTAGTTTGGTGATTCAAGCCTTGATGAACATGGCAGTGACGGTGAATTTATTACCCGTTACAGGTTTGACATTGCCGCTGGTGAGTATGGGGGGAACGTCTCTCTTGTTTACTTCGGTGTCCATTGGAATTATTTTGAGTGTGAGTAGATACATCGAACAGCAAGAAATAGATGAATCCTTAGCCTTGCCTATAGCAGGTGCTTAAAGGGGATTGAAGCCCTAAGGAAATGTTCTTTGTCATAGTAGAAAATAAAAAACGAGAGAATCAAAAAGAAAGAAATGGCGACAAAAATAATCATCAGTGGTGGCGGAACAGGAGGGCATGTTTTTCCTGCAATAGCTATCGCAAATGCCTTAAAAAAAATCAATCCTTCAATTGACCTATTGTTTGTGGGCGCAGAAGGGCGGATCGAAATGGACAAAGTTCCAAAGGCTGGTTATCCGATTGAAGGTTTGTGGATCAGTGGTTTTGAGCGAAGATTGACCGCCAAAAACCTGAGTTTTCCCTTCAAACTGTTGTCAAGCTTGTGGCGATCTCGCAAAATTATCAAACGATTTCAGCCAGATATAGTCGTAGGTGTGGGAGGATATGCGAGTGGTCCTTTGCTGAAAATGGCGACAATGATGGGAGTTCCTGCTTTGATTCAGGAACAAAATTCTTATCCTGGTATCACCAATCGTTTGTTGGCAAAACAAGTAAAAAAAGTATGTGTCGCTTACGATGGTTTGGAAAGGTTCTTTGACAAAAAAACAATTGTAATGACGGGTAATCCCGTCCGAAAAGACATCATTGACCTTCAAGGAGACAAACGAGCTGCAATTGCACATTTTGGTTTGAATCCTGATAAAAAAGTCTTGTTCATCACCGCAGGAAGTGGCGGGGCAAGAGGTGTTCGAGATGGTATTGTGGCGCATTTGCAGGATTTGGTGGAGAAGGATGTGCAGTTAATCTGGCAGGTAGGCAAAAATTACATTGAAGATACAGCAGTCATGGCTTCCCCTTTCAAGGATACAGTGAAGACCTTGGCATTTGTGGACAGAATGGATTTGGCTTACATCGCTTCGGATGCGATTGTGGCAAGAGCAGGAGCGACTACGATTGCGGAATTGTGTATCGTGGGCAAACCTGTAGTTTTGATGCCTTCTCCTTATGTGACCGAAGATCACCAAACAGCGAATGCCAAAGCTTTGGCAGATAAAGGTGCTGCTTTGATGGTGAAGGACAAGGATGCGAAAGAAGATTTGGGCAAGGCGATTGATACGGTTTTGTTTGACGGGCAAAAGAGGAAGGAATTAATTGACAATATTCGAAGTTTGGCGATTACGGATGCAGCGCAAAGAATTGCAGCAGAGGTTTTGACATTGGCTTGATGAGAAATAGAATATTTTATTTTGTCATTTTGTAAAAATCTTCTGTGAGAATGGGAGTAGTTTTGATTGAGTGCGTTGTTACGAAAATTACTTCAATACCAACGTAACATCCCCCTTACCCCCTTCAAAGGAGGAATTTGCAGGTAATGAAGGAGAGTCAAATAAACAAGCGAAAACAAAAACAAAAAGTAAACAGAAAGAAATAAAATATTTGAATGCTAAACATAAACGACATATCATCCGTCTATTTCATAGGCATTGGCGGTATAGGCATGAGTGCTTTGGCTCGCTACTTTCACCGAAGAGGTGCGAAGGTCTCGGGTTATGACAAAACAGCAACGCCTTTGACCGATCAATTGCAAGCGGAGGGAATGGTGATTCGTTTTGAAGAAGATGTAGAAGCGATTCCAAAAGAAGTGGACGCAGTGGTTTTTACTCCTGCAATACCAAACAATCATTTGGAGTTAAACTATTATCGAGACCATGACTATCCTGTTTTGAAGCGTTCACAGATTTTGGGCTTGATTACAAAAGATACCTTCACGATTGCAGTGGCAGGTTCACATGGCA
>JBGCDY010000020.1:0-4409 GCA_045105835.1 Chitinophagales bacterium | reverse complement strand
GGATACTTTGCTACCAACACCAATGGTTGTTCCTTCTTGAATTGGACCTCTAAAGCTTAGGTTTTGAACATTCACATTGATATTGATGACTGGTAATCACTAATATCTAATGCCTTTTTGCCAAATACCATACCAAAACATTTCTCATAGTTTATTATTGCTATATAAAAAAACTAATTTTCAAATATTTACAGATAGGTATTCATTAAAATTATTTCTGTTTCCTTTGAAAAATGACACTAATATGACTTAATTCATTTTAGAATGTTAAGTGTGAGATGTATTTGAATAGGAATAATTGGTATTAAAAAGAATAGAATAATTAAAGTATAAACCTATTGAAGATTAAATCAAAAAATATGACCTACAGGCAATTAAAACACATTTCACCTTTTTATCTTCAACAAAGAACAGATAATAATACTTGTGGAGTATTATTACCTGTTGTGTACATTAATTTATTCCTTTTCTGTTATGTACTTTTACAACCAAGTGGTAATAAAGTATCATACGGTTATTGTTTGTTAATGGTTACTTCTTCGCATCCATTAGGGCAACAAGGAGCAGTGTAAGTACTTCCATCGCTGTCATAACAAGTCCCGTTTTCAAATTGAGCGGTAATGATATTATTCGCAGCTCCATTGCCAGGTACAGTAAACTGGACTGTTGCAGACGAGTTTGGGCTGCTGACATTTACAGTTTGTACTGCGCTTCCAATTTTGACTTCAATGTTTTCACCAGCGGGAGCTTCTGACCAAGAAACTGTTACATCAATGGAAACAGTTCCGTTACTACAACTGCTATTGGAAGTTCCAGTAATCGCTAAGTTACAACTGCTACATCCTGCCGAGTTATCATTGGTAAGAGTGACAGTAAATTCGTCTTCACAACTAAAAGGGCCTTCTACCAAAACGGTACAAGTTGCTGCTGCTAAATTCTGGAAAGTATGTGTTTTACTCGTTTTGGTAATCACTGTTGAAGCACCTGCTGAAGGTGTTAGGGTATAGGTGTAATCACCATCTGGACCTGTTGAAACATCTACAGGGATTTGACCATTATTTTCTCCACAGGTTGGTTGAACGATTGTTCCTAGGTTGGAGGGACATTCTGCCAAACAGGTTTCACTTGCATCAATGAATACACCTGCATAAACGGCTGATTGCCCGTTCACACCACCAGGATTGGAAGCAGGACTTCTGGAACATACCAAAATGTCTATTTGTGTAACTCCTGCAGGTACATTTGGCAAATTTACAGTTCCGATTGCAGCTTCATCTCCTGCATTTTGTACTGTAAAATATTCTTCAACAGGTGTATATCCTCCTGCTCCAACTGGTGTCAACTTCACGTAAGAAGCTCTTCCGTCAGGTGTAAATTCTGAAAAAGCAAATTTAAGTGTGATATCTCGATCTGTTGCAGATTCAGGAATATCGAAGAGTTCTTGTACACAATCATCATTGTTTCCATCTGGAATCAAATCATTAATTGTTCCACTACCAAAATAAAGGCTCGTGACTACTCCTAACTGCCCTGCAAATGCTCCTTGAAATGCTGGAGGCTCAGAGAATACGTAGGCTACTACTGATCGTATAGAAGTAGCAGTTCCCGCAGGGTCGACTGCAAATGTAGTAACAGCAGTTGGGGAGGAATAAGTGAATGTTGTTTTGTAGTAAGTAGCTCCTTTTGTGCCAGCATCTTGTGATGCATTTGCTGTTTGGGTAGTACCATTTACTGTAAAATCAACTGTGGCTGGATAACCTGAAGTACCTTTGAAATAGGCAATTAATTGAAGTTCGGTTACATAGTCTTTGTCAAAACTTGTGTCGTCAATTAAAGTGACAATGTTGAAGTTTTTGGTGGCATCGCCATACATTCCATCTGTTAGAAAATCAACTCTTGTTCCATCTTCACATTCAACTTCAAAATTACTGCCTCCTTGGGCATATAAATTGGAAAAAGAGAAAAGGGAAAAGAATACGATAAGGGAAAAATACAATAATGCAGACCTGTGGCTTGTATAGTTCTTCATAGGCTTGGATTTGGATGTAAAAATTTACAATAGTTATATAAATACGAATAGCAGTACAGGAATAAAACTGTATTAACTTTCAATAAGTTATGCTCAATTTTGATATGCCCCTAAGTTAAGAGTGGGCATTTTGGTGGTGAAGATGCTTACGGTAGGGTAAGTAAAGGTGGTTATTGGTTGGTTTTGGTTTTAATCTTGGTATTCCGCGATAAAGTTTCAAATATCATACCAAACCTATCATATAAATGTCAAAACAAACTGCTTCAACTTGCCTATCAACTCATAAAAAATGCGCTTTTGGGTGAAGTGGTAGTCAAACTTGAATGGGATTTTTTTCCAAAAGGTTGTTCCATTATTGTGGCTCCTATTAGACACAGTTACGACCATCAGGTCGCATTTCTTAAAGGCAGGCACTCTCATTCATAGGAATTACACTTATGTGTCAAAGCCAAAACTCAAACTCTTTGATTTAGTGTTGATTGAATTCTTAATTGATTTGAACCCCTCCCCTAATCAATAGAGTTTCTATTGAAGTGATCAACAAGTTTTGCGGTTTGCAGCTAAAAGAAGAAATTTTATTTGAAGGGAATTGTGAAGTTAAAAATAGTGCCCTTTCCCAATTCAGATTCAATCCAAATTTTCCCACCATAACTATCTACAATTTTTTTGCAGGTGGATAGGCCAATCCCTGAGCCTTCGTATTCTTGTTTTGTATGCAGCCTTTTGAAGGCTTCAAATATTTGGCATTGATTTTCAGAAGCTATTCCAATGCCATTGTCTTGAATACTTATCAGATGAGCATCAGGTAATTGTTTGGCAGTAATGACAATTTGGGGCTTGACTTCTGCTTTTTGGAATTTTATTCCGTTGGAGATAATGTTCTGAAACAATTGAAGCATATAGGTAAAATGGACATGAATCGTAGGCAGGTTTTGATGAAAAATGATTGTTTGTGTTTCTAAAATTTTGAGACGCAAATTGTCTTTTACCACCTCTACGATATCTTCCAAATTGACTGCCTGAGGTTCTTGATTCAAAGTTCCTGCTTTGGCATATTCCAAAAGATTTACAATAAGGCTATTCATTTGTTCGGCAGCTCCTTGAATATATTGAAGGTATTCCCGCCCCGATTTATCCAATATTTTTTTGTAGCGGAATTGAAGTAGCTGCCCAAAACTGATAATCATTCTCACAGGTTCTTTCATATCGTGAGAGGCAACACTTGTGAAGCGTTTTAAGCTTTCATTTGAAACCTCCAATTCCTGTAAGGTCATTTTTTTGTCCGTTACATCTCTAAAACTCCAAACTCGCCCAACTACCTTTCCTTTGATAAGCTGAGGTTGTGAATGTCTTTCTAAAATTCGTCCATCTTTGAACTGCAATTCGTCCAAACTAACCGAATCATTATTATTGTAAATAGACTTTGTATAATCAATAAACAATTTCGGCTGACTTATCTTATCAGACATGAGGCCTATTACTTCAATGTCTTTTTTGTTTGTCAAAATTTCCTCAGGGATTTCCCACATTTGGCAAAACTTCTGATTATAGCACACGGTTTCACCCAAGTTGTTGACTACCAAAATACCATCAGCTGTTGATTCAATTGTGGCTTCTAAAAGGGAATGTGATAAAGCTAAAGAACGTTCGCTTTCTTCCAACTGCAATTCTCGTTTTTTTCTACTGGAAATATCTCTAATTACAAACAATACTTGTTCGCTGTTTGGAGCATTCACGGGCAAAATAGATACCTCTGCTTCAAAAACACGACCTCTTGCACTGTGAAACAACAATTCGAAGTAAACGGTCATGTTTTCTTCTATCAAACCTTGGTAATGCTCATAAAAAACATTGGTGGGAATATCATAATCTTGGTACTCAGGGCAAATATTAAAAATAGTCATCCCCTGAAATGCTTCTTCACTATAGCCAAACAATTCGGTTGCTCTTGGATTGCAGGCTTCAAAACAGTGTGTTTTCTTATTAAGAATCAATATGGCATCATAGGAATTCTCAAATAGACTACGGTAACGCATTTCACTTTGCCTAAGAGCTTGTTCTATTCTTTTTCGCTCTTCAATTTCTTTGTGCAATAGTTCGTTCATTCTCAACAAATCAAATTGTTGAGTCTCTATGTAAGAAATATTCTCCCCTTCTACTTTACTGCCCTCAAGCATCATTCGCATAATTTTTAATATGGATTAAGCTACTGGTAGTTTGAGTGTGTTTTTGGTTCTTTGAATAAAACCGTAAACTGAGACTACAATAGTCTATCTTTTAAAAAATTAGCATACTATTTTGCTAATAATTACTCTTGTATGAAATCAGACTGTTGTAGCCTTTAGATTCTCCACGGAATTTGTCAGGCAACCTATTTTTT
>JBGCDY010000019.1:0-5560 GCA_045105835.1 Chitinophagales bacterium | reverse complement strand
GGATTTGGGAGTCGCATCCTCCGTTTTTTCACCTGTTTCGACAACTTGATAATCTGTACTTCCGCCACCACAGGCGACTAAAAAACTGAATGCCAAGGTCAATAAGCACACCAGTTTAAACTTATTGTTGAATTGTTTCATAAGATACCTCTTTATGTTTTGTTTTTCTATTTGAATTTGTAGAAGTGTATTTAGGTAGCAATAATACCAAAAGAATTAAGAAAAGCGAAAAACACTCCGTGAAATTAACTTTTTTGACAGCATTTTCACAGTCATTGACTTTAATTAGGTATCGTTTGGAGAAGATTGTTTTATTCGTTTTCGAGTGAAGATTTATTGTTTTTTTTAACAGTGCTTACTTTTTTGCCATTTTGTGTCTCAAATTGAAGTTTGATTTTGATTCTCATTCTCTACTAAGTGTTCGATAAAACTTACCTTTGCAGCCTAATTGACAAAAACTTTCATTGAACCATCTAAATGAACCTTCTGCTGCAAATATTTTTTTGGCTTTCTGTATTTGCCCTCTTTCACTCCTACTTGTTGTATCCTGTGCTTTTGCGTTGGTTCACAAGGGGTAAGAAGAACAATCAAATCGTATTTGGTGAAGACGAAAAAGAAGCATTGCCAAACCTCTATATCCTGATGGCAGCTTACAATGAGGAAAAGGTCATTGAAGAAAAACTGCAAAGCATTTTTGAGACGGATTACCCAATCGAAAAACTGCAAATTTGGATTGGTTCTGATAACTCCACTGATTCTACCAACAAAATTCTCGCTCAATACGCCCAAAAGTATGATTGCTTTCATTGGCACAATTTTGAAGGGCGAAATGGTAAAATTCGGATAATCAATCAACTTCACGATTTCATCGCTCCAAAACTACAAACAGAAGATATACTGATACTCACCGATGCGAATGTCTTTTTTACTCCTTCAACACTTTTTCAACTTGCCAAACACTACAAGAATCCAAAAGTGGGGGTTGTGGCGGCCAATATTTTGAATTTGGATGTGAAGGAAGCAGGAATTTCTTTTCAGGAAAAATGGTACATACAACGTGAGAACAGTGTGAAATATTTGGAGGGAATTTGGGGTGGCTGTATGATGGGAGCGTTTGGAGCTGCTTATGCTTTGAAGGCCAGTCTATTTGAGCGAGTTCCTGAAAATTTCATTGTAGATGATTTCTACCTCACCCTCAAAGCTATCGAAAAAAAGGGTTTGTCTATCAAAGAACCACAGGCAGTTTGCTATGAGGATGTTTCGGACGATATTTTTGAAGAGTTTCGGCGCAAAAAACGCATTTCGGCAGGTAATTTTCAAAACCTCCACGCTTTTGCACACTTGACCCATCCTCGCAAGGGCAAAGTAGCATTTTGTTTTTGGTCACACAAAGTACTCCGATGGTTGGGGTCTTTTTTCATGTTGATTGCCTTCTTTTGCAGCCTGATATTGGCAGCCCAAAACCATTTTTATGCATTGCTGTTGTATTTAGAGGTGGCAATTTGTGCCATTCCTTTGTTGGATTATCTATTAAAAAAAATAAATATTCATTCCAAAATATTGCGGTTCATCACTTATTTCCAATTGATGAACATTGCATTGTTTCTCGGTTTTTTTAACTACCTAAACGGAATTAAAAGTAATGTCTGGAGACCTACAAAACGAAACTAAAAAATATCCACTCAATACGATTGAGGAAGCGATTGCTGATATCAAAGCAGGTAAACTTATCATCGTGGTAGATGATGAGGATCGTGAAAATGAAGGGGACTTCCTTACGGCGGCTCAAAATGTGACTCCCGAAATCATCAACTTCATGGCTACTTATGGGCGGGGGCTGATTTGTGCGCCATTGGTGGAGGACCGTTGTGAAGAACTGCAATTGCAGATGATGGTTCAGAACAACACGACTTCGCATGAAACACCTTTCACGGTTTCCATTGATTTGATCGGAAATGGCTGTACCACAGGTATCTCGGCAACAGATAGAGCCAAGACGATACAGGCTCTTATTGACCCCAATACCCGACCTGAACAATTGGGCAAGCCTGGTCATATTTTTCCATTGAAGGCAAAACGAGGTGGCGTGCTTCGACGTGCAGGGCATACTGAAGCTACGATTGACTTGGCAAGATTGGCGGGCATGGAACCTGCTGGTGTTTTGGTCGAAATCATGAACCCTGATGGTACAATGGCACGAATGCCTGACCTGTTGGACATTGCCAAGCGTTTTGATTTAAAAATCATTTCGATTGAAGATTTGATTGCTTACCGTTTGGTCAAAGAACGTTTGATTAAGCGAGAAGTGCATACACAGATTGACACACTTTATGGCAAATTTGACCTGATTGTGTTTACCGAAAAAGAAGAACCTACCAATACCCATCTTGCTTTTGTGAAAGGCAGTTGGCAAGCCGACGAATCGGTTTTGCTTCGTATTCACTCCTCGGCTCTTGGCAAAAACGTTTTGGACTCGCTACAATATGGCACGGAAAGTCCACTACACATCGCTCTAAAACGCGTTGCAGAAGAAGGTAAAGGTTTGGTACTGTATATGAATCACCAAAGTGTGGAAACAGATTTTCTACATTTCTTGAAGAACCAAGACAATAGTGAAAAGGCACAAACGCCTTCTAAGGCATTGTTGGGACAAAGAGATTATGGTATTGGTGCACAGATTCTTAGGGATTTGAATGTTCACAAAATGCGCTTTTTGACCAATAGCCCCAAACGCCGCATTGGTTTGATTGGTTATGGTTTGGAGATTGTCGAAAATATTCCTTTAGGCGGTAAGTCCGATGGAGATAGTGGCGATAGTCCGAAAGTGGCGTAGTATAGATAGTGATTGGTAACTGGTAACTGATGGTTAGTGTAATGTTACCAAGATAATATTGAAGCCTTCGGAAGTTTGATTAAAAAAAACAAAACTTCCGAAGGCTTATTTTTTTCCTTCAAAACAAGGGCTACTCCCCCACTTCCATCACTCGCTCCAAATGATGGTATCCAATCCCAAAAAATGCCTTTGATTCTGCTATTTTCTTCAAAATTTGCTCTTTATCCCCTTTCCAATTTTGTTTTTTCACTCCCACAACCAACACATTTTTGGGTGTATGGGCATCCGAAATAAATTCAAATACCTTGGTCGAATAACCGAAATAATTGAGGACTAAAGCCCGAATTCCATCGGTCACCATTTCTGCTTGTCGCTCCAAAAAAATACCATGTTGGGTCAAAAAGTCCAACTCGTTTTTGACTTTGTGTTTGTCCATTTCTCGCCGAATTTGCTTGTGACAACAGGGCGCAACAACAATCAAATCCGCATTTCCCCGAATTCCCTTGGCAATCGCATCGTCCGTAGCCGTATCACAGGCATGAAGCGCAATCAAAACATCAATAGCCTCGTTTTGATACTCCACAATTGTGCCTTCTTCAAATTGCAGCCCATCGAAACCTACATCGGCTGCAATACCATTGCACAAATCCACCAAATCTTTTCGATATTCTACCCCCGTCACCTTCGCTTTTTTCTTCAATACTTGGTTCAAATAATCGTACAAAGCAAAAGTCAAATAGCCCTTTCCTGCTCCCATATCCACCACATTTAGCTGTTCATGTTCAGGAAGTTCCTTCAATAAACTACTCAAAATTTCGATGTAATGGTTGATTTGGCGATACTTGTTCTGGGTAGTCTTATAGACTTTTCCAGAAGCGTCAGTGATTCTGAGTGCTTGGAGGTAAGGCTTATTTGCAGCTTCGATTTTTCTGTTTTTTTGGCGGTCGTGTTGAAGGGAAGGAAGTTCGGTCGTAGTCGCTTTTTGTTTTCTCAGTCCCCATTTGCCCTTTTTGTTTCCAACCAATTGTAGGTCAAAATCCACAGTGAACAGAGTCATTACCCGAAAACCTTCCATCTTGACCATTTCCTCCACCAATTTCAGCCCCTCTTCAAAATCGTAGTTTTTTACCATATCCTTTGTTTTGAAGCGATAGGTAAAACTCAATTTGTCCGTCCGTTTAATGATGGTTCGTTTGATGCGAATGTTTTTGAGGTTGGGCTCTGCGCCTTTGTAGTTGCCTAAGGATAGTTTGGCGAAGGTGTTGTTTTGGAGGCTTTGGAGGGTGGTGGTGAGAATTTGTTGCAGGGACATATTATCTTGACTTTTTCAATGGCATTTTGTGAAAGATTTACAAAAGTATAGCAAAAAATTGCTTTTGTCTATTTTAGATACCTCTTTTGAAAATATCGTTCTTACTTCACCACCTTAAATTCTCCTTCCAACAGCTCGTAAGTTAAATCTCTCAAACTGGAAGATTCCATACTACGAATCCAATGGTTTGACAAATGACCGTCCTCGATTACAAATACCTTGAAGAGCTTTGAAATTGCAAAACCTCCATGTTTGAAACTTAAGCCAATGTGTTTATCCGTTATCAGGACAAAATTTATCAAAGCAGAGGGTTCGTTTTCTCCTACAATGCAACTGCGATTCCAGTCTGAATAGTAGAAGGTATAGGTATTGTCAAAGCTGCTTTTGGGAAATGAATTCGCCTCCGATTTCTTCTCGTATTCAAAAATTTGAGATTTTAATTTTTCAGACAGACAATTCGCACGCTTACAAATCACGACCTCATTTTGTTTGAGGTCGTGCAAAAAATCTTTGACTTCCTTCTCTACTTCAATCCCTGATAAATTCGCTGGAATCTTTTTTTGAAGCCTTTCTGCTTCTCCAGCACACCCTACAAATAAGAAAATGCTGATAAAAAAGAGTTTGCAGAAAGGCTTGAAATTTATCATTTCTTCTCCTCCTCTTTCACAGCTTCTACCAACCAATAAGCCTTTCCTTTACCATACAAAATCACCTCCTCTCTGTTCCAAATAATATCCGTCAATTCTGGATTGGCATCCAACATCGTATAGTATTCAGGTGAATTGAAGGGTACTTTTTGTGGTTTCAAACCCTCCTCTTGTATGCGGGCATCCATCCAAAGTCCATCAGTTGTTTTGTAGAAAGGCATATTTTCGAGGTACATCACCTCTCCACTTTTTGCAGTTGTTTCGTTGAGTGACATCAAACTGTGGACATCGTGTAGTTTTTGAATCAAAACACTTGCCTTCATACTTCCCTCTCCTTTGGGTTCTTTCATCGCTTCAAAATCTGCTTCACACGCTTCTTCATCTGCAAAAAACGATACTGCAGGTTTGAAGTCGGTATCGTAATAGCCTTCATCCAAAATCACGTAATTGCTATAAGGCGAAACGATGCCATTTTCGTGGGCAGTTTCGGCAATCTGTTCCATCCAATCTTCATCACCTTCCAACCTAATTTTGTCCAATTGTGCTGCCACCGAACGTGCTGCCCATAGACGTTTGACATAAGGATAAGCCGTGCTCGTCTCTGGAAAATCAAACTCCATATCAAAACGCTGCAAATCACCATTGCCCGAACCAGTAATCGAAACCTTTGTCTTTCCAGCATTTTCGTAGCGACCGATTACATACAAAGGACGGTTTTTGAATAAGTTACGGACATTGGAAGGGTAGCTGTCTATAACATCAAAATTT
>JBGCDY010000018.1:0-2383 GCA_045105835.1 Chitinophagales bacterium | reverse complement strand
ACTTCAATATTGCTACTTCAGTCAATCCCTATTTGGCGATGAAAGCCACTTTGATTGAAGCCCGAAAACACCCTAAAATCGAAAGCGTTGCCATTCCTGGATTTTGTACAGGCGTGGGCAGAATGCAGCCAGAGATTGCAGCTCGCCAAATGTATCAAGCCTTTAAGGAAATCGAAAAAGAGGAGAAAATGAACTTTGCAGATTTTGCGGAAGCGCAAAAATACCATTGGAGAATCAATCCACAGGGGATGATTTTTGATTATTAAACCCCATACACCTCTCCTACCCTTTTCGCCAAAGTCTGTACATGCTTCAATTCTGATTCATGCGTCCACCCTGCAATGTGTGGCGACAAAATCACATTGTCTGCCTGTGTCAAATATTGGAAAGCATCGGGCAAAGTCGCCACATTGAATTCATGGAAAGAATGACCTTCGTACTCCAACACATCCAAAGCTGCGCCCAAGACTTTGCCGCTTTTGAGGTGCTTCACCAAGTCTGCTGTCTCCAAAATTTTGCCCCTTGCGGTATTGATGAGGTAAATCGGCTTTTTGAAGGCAGACAAATACGTGTCGTTCACAATTTTGTCGTTTTCGGGAGTCCAATAAATATGAAAACTCACCACATCCGCTCTTTGCTGCAATTCCTCCAAAGTCACCGCCTCTGCATATTCATTGCCATAATCGGTTTTGAATTTGTCGTAAGCAATCACCTCTACCCCAAAACCTTGCAGTCGTTTGGCAAAAGCATTGCCCATATAGCCATAACCTACAATCCCAACTGTTTTGCCCATCAATTCCGTTCCTCGATTGGCTTCTCTGCGCCAAAGCCCCTGCTTGACTTCACGATTGGAGCGATTCAAATTGTTCAACATCGACAGCAACATCCCCAAAGCGTGTTCTGCCACCGAATCCCGATTGCCTTCGGGTGAACTCAAACAAGCGATTCCTTTCTGACGGGCATAGTCCACATCTATCGACTCCAAACCTGCCCCTGCTCTTGCGATGAATTTCAATTGGGTGGCTTTGTCTATCAAATCCGCAGTGATTTTGAGGCGACTTCGTACTGCAATACCTTCGTATTCCTGGAGAATAGCTGCAATTTCTTCTTTTGAAGCCGTGTGTTTGAGGTCACACTGAAAGCCCCATTTCGTGAGTTGTTCTTGAAGGAAGGGATGCATTTGGTCTATGAAAAGGACTTTTTTTTGAGTCATGTTTTTAGGGATTGAAGTGAAATTGAAGGAGCAAAATTACTATTCTTTTGGGTAATGAATACAGTATAAACGCTTCTTCTTAGGAGCAGGTTCTTGAAAATTTGTTATTCAAACTTGCTTTTCAATTAACTATTATGTAACTTTAATTTTAAATTAAGATAACATTAAATTAACATTGAAGATTTAAGAAATATGAGAAAAGCTATTTCCATTTTTATTTTACTATTTATCTGCAATTCTATCCTTGCCCAAACCCACACATTTGCTTCTTTAGCAAAGCTAAACACAAGTCCTACAAATACATTTATATTAAATGATCCGATTACAGTAGGCTTTAGCGAGGAATTGGAAGACATATATGGAGGCCCTTATTACAACGATGAATGGGGCAAAGGAAGAATTTTGTTGAAAAACGGTCAAGAACTGGGAAAGCAATGGTTGTTTAAATACAATATTTTTCAGGATGAACTACACGTGCAGTTGAGTTCGGGGTTGGTGAAGATTCCGACGAAGAACCAAATTAAATCTTTTATGATTCTGCAAGATGGCAAACAACATTATTTTGTCAATTCGGATTTGTCAGGTATAAGGGAACTAAGTGCGGCGAACACTTTTTTGGAAGTGTTGCATAGCAAAAGGTTTACCTTACTGAAAAAAAGCAGCAAGCACTATGAAGAAATAGAAAATGACAATTTTTATTGTTCTACTTGTGACAATTCATCGTCGAATTTCTTTTTGACTTCCGAAACATATTATTTGAAAGACAAAAAAAGCATCTTTAGGAAGATAAAACTAAGCAAAAAGTCTATTATCAAATCATTCCCAAATCAAAAGGCAATGATTGTTTCATACCTGAAGGAACACAACGTCAAACTAAAAACAGAAGCTGAGTTATTAGACCTACTTCAATATATTGAGTCTCCTAAAAACCAAAAGGCATAACAACTTATTTGATTGATTTTTTTGACTGTCTGACAAATTCCGTGAAGGTTCTAAAGACTACAATAGCCTAATTTCATAAAAAATAATGGCTCATATGGTGTTTCTCCGTGATAGAGTAAAAAGTGTTATTTTTACATCAAAATTGATAAGATGCTTGTAAAAATACAGGATATAATTGACGATAAAAAGTGTTTTGATATTATTCGCTCCAAACGCTGGAAAAATGGA
>JBGCDY010000017.1:0-5311 GCA_045105835.1 Chitinophagales bacterium | reverse complement strand
CCAGTGAATGTATCATCAAAATACTTACCTGACATGATACCAGAAGGCAAAAAAGCAACTGCACCTGCAAAAGCGGTAAACAATAAATATAATTTGTGTTCACCAGCCTTGTGCTTTATAAAGCCAGCCAACAAACCTGTTACAATACCAGCAAGCGTTAGGTCAGTGAAGAAAAGTAATACCCCTTCTTCACCCGAAAATAGTGATGTTCCTTCTTCACCTGAAAACAAGGCAGAAGCCAACAAACCAAATATCACACCTGCCAATAAACCTGTTAATAATTTATCTTTCATTTTATTGATTATCTTTTAATTATTAAAGAAATAAAAATAGTATAGAATTCTTTTACAAGGAGTTTCGTTTACCCTTTCTTACCACCTCTCGTCCTCACTCGTCCTCTTCTATTTTTCAATTTATTTCTACCTCCTCTAATCACAACTGTGACCTGTTTCAAGTCCTTCTTAGTGATAGAACCCTTCTGTGTCAAGTGTGTTGTCACCATATCTTTCGCCTGAATCAACTCGCCTTCATGCTGCTTCGCAATCGCTTCTTCCTCCTCTTTCTGACGCCCCAACAAAGCTTCTTCTAATTCTCTATGGCGAGTTACCATTGCCAAATACTTTTCACGGTGTTTGACGATCAAAGAACTATGTCTATTAAGGTGACGATTTTTCATCTTAGACAATTGTTTTCCAATCTGAGAACTAGCATCCTTTTCCTTTTTGGGGACTACTGGTACTACCGCAGGTTGTACTACAGGTGGTTGTATCTTAATCTCGTCACGAGGAATCGTCGTCTGCAAATCATCGTACACATCCTCACCCTTCGTGTCTTTGTCTCCCAAAAGGTCATCCAAATAAGAATTGTCTTTCTTATCACTTACCGTTACTGCTTCGACAACAGGCTCTGGTGCTACCACTGATTCTGGTTGTATCGCTGGCTTAGGAGGTGTCACTACCGCCACATCCTCTGGTTGAATCTCTGGTTTGGGAGGCATCACCACATCTTCTGGCGACAATACATCAGGTGTTGGATAGTCATCAAAATTAATCTTATCCTCCTCACAAATAGCATCATCAGCAGTTTTCTGACTCTCCTTTTGTTTTTGAACTTCAACAGCAACATCCTCAATGATTTGTTCTGCTTTTTCTCGGAAAATATCAAATATTCCCTTTCGTTTACCTCTTTTATTTGTTCGAGACATACATTTATTTTTTTAGTGATTAGTGGGATAAAAATGAAATGTGTGGGTTTGAAACCAGGTGGATTAATTGAGTCGAATGAAGAATTGTAGATTTGATGGGTCTCAAAAATAAGAAAAAAATATACTTCCTTTTAATCATGCAGCATTTTTTTAAAAAAACTCTCCACCACCTCTCCTTTCCCTTCAAAATATTTCTCCCAACCACAAGCCAAAAAAACTCCCTGCCTCTGTTTCTCCCTATTCAACACTTCCCCCAAACCACAAGCTTCCCTCCAAAAAAAATCTCTCCACCTCCCCGTCTCTCCGTTCAAAATCCCCCTAACCACAAGCAAAAAAACTCCCTCCCTCTGTTTCTCCGTGTTCAAATCCCAAAAACCACAAGCTTCCCACCAAAAAAAATCTCTCCCCCTCCCCGTCTCTCCGTTCAAAACCCCCCTAACCACAAGCAAAAAAAACTCCCTGCCTCTGTTTCTCCGTTCAGAATCCCCAAAACCACAAGCAAAAAACTCTGTGCCTCTGTTTCTCCGTGTTCAAACCCCCAAAACCACAAGCCTCCCAAAAAAAATCTCTCTACCTCCCCGTCTCTCCGTTCAAAATCCCCAAAACCACAAGCAAAAAAACTCCCTGCCTCTGTTTCTCCGTGTTCAAATCCCAAAAACCACAAGCCTCCAAAAAAACCTCAACGCTCCCCTTTCCACAAATAAATCACCACAGGCAACAAAAACAAATCCGCAATCAAAGCACTCAACAGCGTAATACTCAACAACAAGCCAATGTAAAACGTAGCCGCAAAATCAGAACACGCCAAAGACCCAAAACCACAAAACAAGATAAAAGTCGTGATACACAAAGCCTTTCCCGTCTCCCGAAACGTATTCCGCATCGCCGTATCCAAATCCAATCCTTTCGCAAACTGCAACTTCAACTTACTCAAAAAATGAATCGTATCATCTACCGCAATCCCAAAAGCCAGCGTAAAAATAATCGACGTAGAAGCCTTCAAACTAATCCCTGCAAAACCCATCACCGCCCCCGTAATCAACAAAGGAAAAACATTCGGAATCAGTGCAATAAACACCATTTGCAGGTCACGAAACAACAGAGCCATCAACAAACTCACCACCAAAAACGCCAAACCCAAACCCGTAAACAAGCTTTCTCGCAAATACTCATGGTTCTTGTCAATCACCACACCGCTCCCCGTCAGCCGAAACTTCACCACATTCTCATCCGTATTTTGACCAATCCACTCATAGATATCTTCATTCAAATCCACAATCGGTTCTGTCCCCAAATCCAACATATTCCCATTGATACGGGCATACTTTCGGTCTTTGGTCATCAATCCCTTTGCAGCACCTTTTCGGTCAAGTTGCTTCAATTGACGCTCATACTTTTGCAGTGTTTTAGCATCGGGTGGCAATCGGTAATAGTCCAGATTATTGCCATTATTCGCTTGGTGCATACTCTTGTAAATCATTGCAGGAGAAACCAACACACCAATCTCCTTCAAATTTTGCAAATAGGTCACCAAAGTATCTATCTGCTGCAAAACCTCCCAGTCATTCACCAGATAATCTCCCTGCGGCATAATCGCCACTTCAAAAGGTCTCGCACCAGATAACTTCTCTTCAAAAAACAAAAAATCCTGTCGAACCTTATCACTCCTCGGCAAATCATCCAACAAAAAAGCATTCGTAGAAACCTTAGAAATCCCCACCAAACTCCCCACAAAAACCAACCCACTCACCACCAAAATCACCTTCTTTCTCCTTTTCACCACTCCAAAAAGCCAGTCCATACTTCCCTCCCAAAAATCCCCACTTTGGGTATGCAACAATTTTTCAGGAGCAATCAAAGGCAAAACCACCACCATCACGCCCAACACCGCCACATAGGTCAACAAAACTCCAGCCGCAGCATACAAACCAAAGATTTTCAAAGCACTGATATTCGCCGTATAAAGCGACAAAAACCCAACAGCGGTCGTCACCGAAGTCAACAAAGTCGCCCAACCAATCTCTCGAATCGCTATCTTCAATGCCTCCGCCTGTTTTTTGCCCTTCCTAAGTTCGTCAATATATTTCGTCAATATATGAATCACATCCGACAAACCCACCATCACCGCCAAAGTCGGAAACAAAGTACTCATCACATCCAAATTCTTCCCAGTGCCGCCCAAAAAGCCCATGAACCAAACCAAGCCCACCAAAACACTCGCACAAGAAATCACCACCCCCCAAAAACGCCTCAACAAAAACCACATCACCGTCAAAGCCAAAAGCGTAGCAATCACCGCATAAAACACAAACTCCTCCCCTATCTTCTCCACAATCGCCAACATACTCACCGCCCTTCCCGTCACCTTAATGTCTTCAAATTCTCCTTCAAAGTTGGCAATCAGCTGATTCGTCGCCTCACTAATTTCCTCCAATTCATCCGCACTTGCTTCCTCTTTGTGGGTAATCACTATCGAAAAAACCGTCGCATCCTCCGAAACAAAACGCCCCAATACCCGTTCATCCTGCAAAATACGCTCACGGTCTCCAGCATACCTATCAGGTTCTTTGAAGTGCAAAACAGGCACAGGCACTGTTCCAAAGGGTGTTTTAACAATGTTTTGAATAGTCGTCAGCGAGGTCACACTTTGTAGGTAAGGAATCGAATCACAAGCCTTGGTAAATCCATCCGCTTTTTGCAGAAAAACCGAATCGAAAATCCCCGATTCTTGGACAAGGGCAATAAAAATGAAATTTTCATCTGAAGGGAAAAAGGTTCGATGCTCATGGAAGAAGTCCAAATCACTGTCTTCCTCTGGAAAAAAGCCATCCAAATCATGGGCTATCCGCAATTGACTCATTCCAAAAAGGGCAAGAATCGTAAGAGTACACAGGCTAAAAAGTAGTAAGCGGTATTTTGTCATGGATAGGTTTATTCAAATACAAACTAATACAATCGCTACCAAAAGAAGTTCAGTAAAAACAAAATACACTTCAATCATTCCCCAATTTCTGCAATACCTTCCTCAATCTCTTGTCAAAATTCGCCGTATTCTTCCCCAATTGATGCTCCAAAGACACCCTCAACTCCTGTTTCAATTCGGGATATTTTTGGGTCAAATTGAGCAAAGCAAAAAGGGCATTCGATTTGACAGTCACCTTGATATCGGCAGACAAAAACCAGCCAAACAACAAATCAATCGCCTCGGCTTCGTTTTCTGGAGGAATACCTGCCAATTCCCAGTATTTCGCAAAAGCAGTTTGAATGTCAAGATTTTCAATGCTGTGTCTTAGCTCAAATAAAAAAGGCAAGTCCTTCAATAAATACCCCGAATCACAACTTCCAACATCACTCAACAACCACAAAAACCGCATAGCAATTTGTCTTTTGCAGTGCAGCAAATCAGCCAATTCCCTTAAAGATATTTCTTCCTCAACGATTTTTGAAGCCCAAATCGTCCTATCAGCATTCGTACTTTTGAGCAGGTGTTTTTTGAGGTGGTCGTAAAATGCATCGTTCTTCATTTGCTACTTGCTTATTTTTATATGCTCTACCTTTCTAAGATTTTCTACAAAATAAGAATCCCCAAAAAACTCTCCCTCTCTCCGCCTCTCCGTTCAATTCCTCCCAAACACAAGCAAGCTTACAATTTCCGATAAAAAATATAAGCATCCACATAGCCCTTTTCAAAATGGTAAAAACCCTCTGGAATAGTCCCAATAATCTCAAAACCATTGTCCAACCAAGTCTTAACTGCCCCTTTATTGGTACTCACCACCAAATTGAACTGCATTCCCCTAAACCCCGCTTCTTTTGCCATTTCAATAGAATGAGCACACAATTGATGCCCAATCCGCTGCCCCCTTTTCTCCGTTTTCACCATATACGATGCATTCGCAATGTGCGACCCATAACCAGGCTGATTCGCCCTAAAAATATATGCACCAACGATTTCTGTTCCCTGAACAGCTACATAAATATGGTTTTTCGGGCTTAGATGAATCCAAGCCTTTTCGATGTATTCTTTGTTGTAAGTCTCATCATAAGGATAATACACCTTTTGTTCCATGATGACCTTCCACATTTTCCAAACGGCATCTAAGTCTT
>JBGCDY010000016.1:0-3920 GCA_045105835.1 Chitinophagales bacterium | reverse complement strand
GCATGAAGGGCACTTCGGGTGCAATCGTAAAATTGGGGGTATGTGTGGAAGGAACGGCTGTTTTTAGGTAAGTCGCATCCACCAATTTCTTGTTCACCTTCACTTCAAACTCTTCTCCCGATAGCATCGAAGTGAACTTGTAATCTCCTTTATAATCACACAAAGGGAAATACTGAACCCTACCTGTCGGCAACAATTCATTTTTCATTACCTCATCAAAATAGGCACTGACTTCTGCACCTGTCGCCAAATCGTACAATCCTTTGTTCAGCCCGATTTCATCCTTTCGCCCTTTACTCAATTCTTTGGAACTGACTCCATAAAAATGAGAGGGTTGATGAAGGGTGACGAATGGGTAAGCGACATTCCAATGTCCACCAGGTTTGGCGTATCTATCTACGATGATGATTTTGGCATCTGTTTCGGTAATCAATGCATCTGCAAACGCCATTCCGATGGCACCACTTCCGATTATGAGGTAATCTGTTTCGAGAATCATTTCACTTTTTTTAGAACAGGGATTAGAGAAGAGGGAGCAGAGAAAACGTCCGACTTCTTCTCTACTCAATAACACTGCAAAGAAACAATGATTCTATTGAAAATCCCTTGATGTAGGTTAAGTAGTGAAAACGAAGCGTAGATAACCGAAAACTCTAAAATTTCGGTTATCTCATATAGTGGCTGGAAAATTAGTCTTTCGCCAACTGTTTTCTGATTCTACTCAAAGATTCAGGCTTGATGCCCAGGTAAGAAGCAATGTGTTTTAAAGGGATTTGTCGAAGTAATTTAGGGTTTCTGTTCAATAGTTCTACATACCTTTCGGTAGCGGACATGGTGAGTAGGGAAATTTCTCTTTCTTCTTTTCTGCGGTAAATGCGCTCTGCATTGAGTCGCCCAATGCGTTCAGCACTTTTGTATTGATAGCACATTTCGTCCAAATTGGTCTTGTGAATGGACAAAACCGAAACGGGTGTCAATGCCTGAATTGCCATCAAAGAAGGTCTTTGGGTGAGAAAGGAATAGTAGGCACTCACATAGTCATTCGCAAACATAAAGGCAACGGAAATTTCTTCGCCATCTTTGCTGCTATAAAATCCTCGACAAGTGCCTTTGTAAATGATGGACAAATACTCCTCTACCTGTCCATGACGGCACAAGTATTCCCCTTTTTTGAAGCTTCTTTCCTTTACATAGCCACGCATCAAATTCCATTCTTCTTCCGAAATAGGAACCAATTTATTGAAGGTTTTTTGGAGTAAATCTGTTTTGTCCATTCTTGATTTTCTTTTTTCAAAAGCATCCATCATCAATAGCGAGGAATTTAAATGACTCACTATTGATGATGATTATTTCCTTTCAGCATAATGCTCGTCACACAAGGTAATCCACCATACTTCAATTCTCAATTCACCAGGCTTGCCACATTTCTCACATATCTTTTTCGACCTTTCGGTGTATTTCTCTATGACATCGTGGTGTGGAGTGTCGGCATAAAACCGCAATTCACCAAACTTTTCTTTGATAGAACCCACTTGTTTGTTCCAACCCAATTGATTCAATTCTTGCATCAATTCAATCACCAAATCGTACCAACCAGCACCCGTTTGAACTTTGATACCATTGAGTTCAGCCAATTTGAAAATATCATATTGGTTGATTTCATCATTGATGGTAAATTCTTCAAGACTAAGGGCATTCTTGTTGATGAACTCCTTGCCTTCAAACAGTTTTTGGTAGTAATTGTTGAAGGCTATTTCGACTTCTTTTCTGTTGATGATTGCGAGCTTGTCCAGCTCTTCTTGGGTATAAATCTTTGGTTTGGGAGGAGGTTTGGATTTTCTATCTACTTTGTATTTGTTTGCTTTTTCTCTTTTTTTGAAGTAGGTGTAGAGTTTGTAAATCAAGAACAGAATCAAAACTATTCCTACTACATCTCCTGAATTGATTGAAGTGTTTTCCATTGTATGAAATCTTCTTTTTTGAAGAACTGCTAAAAGTGATGAAATGTTTGGGGAATTGGGAAAGGGGAGGAAAGGTCTCTATTTTATGTACCATCTAATTTATTAGACGCATGAACAGTGTGAGTTGTGAAATTATTTGAAAATCAATTGATTGCCAGTTGAATTCAACCTTGTAGAGCGTGTCAGCGAATGAATTCAGCCTGTGCCTCTAAGATTTTGACAAGTCCATGGGACTTGAATATTTGTAGAAAAATGAAGAAAATAGGTACAGAACTCCATCGGAGTTCAACCCAAATTCTTATGCAAATACAGTGGAGATTCAAACCGATGGTTTGGTGATTACTTTTCTTGTAATTTTTCTACAAATATTTTACTCCTACGGAGTAATTAAACCTATTTCAAAATATTTTTTAAAGGCACAGCTCGAATGAATTCGCCGCTACATAGTTACAAAAAAAAACTTCGGAAGTTTCCGTTTCTACAAAACCAATTGTTTGAAACAGAATCTTCCGAAGTCCTAATTTGTCAATTCTAAATTACTGAATTTGAAGCTGTCTAAATGTAGAAAAGTAAGTTCCACATTTGAAATTTCTAATTACCTAAACAAGAATTAGTTTTTCATTTTCATTCCTCAGCCTTACCAAACCAAAACCTTCAAAAACGCACCCTCGACTTTCACCACATATACGCCAGCACTCCAATCAGAAGTATCGACTAATAGAGTTGAAGAAGAAGCCACGTTTTGATAGACTTGTTTTCCTGTCAAATCGTAAATAGTCACACTTCTATCTTTTTGTTGAGAAGCATTGATTTGGAGAGAAAAAGATGTACTTGCAGGGTTTGGAGTCGCCTTCAATACAAGTCTTTCCAATAGGGGAGTTTCGATGTCCACAACCACCCCGTTTTCTGTACCAAAAGTAGCAGGAATTTCTTGGAAATTACCCGTACCATTCGGGAATCTGCCATAAGCAACGTCTGTAGTTTGGTCGACATAACTCACCTCATCTACGATTTCGCCCGAAGGATTCACCAAAAAGATGCTTTCTGCCGAAGCCGACAATTTGAAGTTGGTGTGTAGCCCCAATTGTTCTTCATCGTTGTCTGCCCAAACAGTCAAATAGCCATTTGCAGGAATAACCGTACCAGAAGGAAATTCCCATTGTGTCAAATCATCTGAATCATCCGAAAGAAAATAACCTTCCAAATTGATGCTGGAAGAACTATTGTTGTAAAGTTCAATCCAATCGTCAAATTCTCCATCTTGGTCGGCTACGCTGATATCATTTGAAGCCATGAATTCATTGATAACCAAATCGCCAACTGTTGGCTCTGAAACCGTTGCAGTAAAAGAATAAAACTCATGTGCAGCTCTTTCAGGAGAGAAAATACCTGCATTGTTGTTTTCGGCATACACGTAGTATTGTGTCAAAGCACTGCTGACCATCACTTCTGCACCATAAACACCATCGTTTGCAGCCCCATCATTGTGTGCCCCATCGTCAAACATTTCTACCTCACTGAAAGACGTTTTTACATCCCCTCGGTATTTGAGGTAAGCCGCCGTTCCATTGGAGATAGAAGCCGTAACGGTGACCGTTTGGTTGATAATCGGAGTGCTTGTTACATTGATCAAAGAAATCGCTGGAGCAGCCTGTGTAAAGTCCGAAAGACCCAATAGGTAGTCACTTCTTCCATCCATCAAATTGGTGATGCCAGGTGTAGACCCACCTCCAGGTCCGCCACCACCGTTTATATCATTGGTGAGGTTGCTCGTAAAATTGTTGTAAGTAAAAAACTTGTTGTCATCCGCTTGTACGGCTGCATCAATGGTGGCTTGAAGTTCTTGACCCGTAACATAATAGTTATTGTTGTCAAAATTCTCCAAAAGCATGGTTTTGCAGTGGGCGATGTACATTCGTTTGTAGGTCGGAACACTTAGCAGTTTTTGGATAAGTGGGA
>JBGCDY010000015.1:0-5018 GCA_045105835.1 Chitinophagales bacterium | reverse complement strand
AAGGCGGATAATGAGGTGTTTTATTTGAAGGCTGGGAAGTACAAGGTTATGATTGAAGGGAATGGGGAGAGTGTGGAGGGAAATTTGGAGGTGAAGTGATGAGGGAATGAAAATTAAAACGAAACAATGAAGTATTATAAGTTTGCTAATTCCAAGGAATTCGAATTGTATTGTGTTGGAATGTCTTATGAGGAAGAAGAGCGCCTTAGAATATTTGAAGAAGAGAAAATTGGGTTTATGCATGTTTGGGAGGAATCTGAACTTATTCATTTTTTGTTGTGGCAATATGGTAGTCTAAGTAGTACATTTAAGAACCCCCAATTTTGTGATTTTCATACATGGGTAGGTGATGGTATTCACACCCCCCCACTTATGGGTCAAATTGATGGGAATCTTTGGATTATTAGCCCAAAAATTAAGAAGGTAATGGAAAGGTTCAAACTACCTGACCACCGTTTTTACGAAGCAAAGGTAAAGGCTTTACATTCTCAAGAAATTAGAACCTATTATATATTTCATTTACTATATAGTCCTTTTGATAAACTCTTTTATGAAGAAATAATTTTTAAAGCAGAGTTAGAATCATCTACTGATAATAAAATTCGAATTTTTGAGAAAGGATATATTCGCTCTAAAGAACATTGGTTTGAGGAAAGGCATACACTAAGCGAAAAATACAAAGATTACAGTATAAAGATGATGCCTGAACTGTTTATTTATAAAGAAGAATATGATGTTTTGTGGGGGCAAATGGGACCTATCGTCTTCAATGAAAAAGTAAAAATTGCTTTGGAGAGTGAGGATTTGATAGGAGTTGAAATGAAAGAATGGAATCAATATCCAATAATTACGGGATTTGAAAGGAACTTAAAAGAATAACTTGATTATGTTTTTTTATAGACCAGTGGCGAGCTATCGAGATGTTTTGGGATACAATTTCACCAAAGATTCTTTAGAAAGGTTGGAAAGTATCAAGTGGTGATTGAAGGGAATGGGGAAATGGTTGAAGGTGGATTGGAGGTGAAGTGATTTTTAGGAAAAAGAAACGAAACAATGAAATACTATAAACTTGATAAATCAAAAGAATTCATTCTATACCATGTAGGACTTCCTTATGAAGAAGAAGAACGCCTTAGATTATTTGAAGAAGAGAAAATTGGTAGTATACATACTTGGGAGAAATCTGAGGTTATTCATTTTTTGTTGTGGGAATATGGTAGTCTGAGTAGTAAATTTAAGACTCCTAAATTTTGTGATTTCCATACATGGGCAGGTGACTTTATTCATAACCCACCACTTATGGGGCAAATTGATGGGAGGCTTTGGATTATTAGCCCAAAAATTAAGAAGGTAATGGAAAGATTCAAACTACCTGACCACCGTTTTTACGAAGCAAAGGTAAAGGCTTTACATTCACAAGAAATTAGAACCTATTATATATTTCATTTACTCTATACTCCTTATGATAAACTCTTTTATGAAAAAATTACCTTCAAAGCAGAATTAAAATCACCTACGGATCACATGGTTCGTATTTTTGAGAAAGGATGTATTCGCTCAAAAGAACATTGGTTTGAGGAAAGACGCAAACTAAGTGAAAAATACGAAGATTACAGGATAACAATGATGCCCGAACGGTTTCTTTATAAAGAAAGATATGATATTTTATGGGGACAAATGGGACCTATCATCTTCAATGAAAAAGTGAAAATTGCTTTGGAGAGTGAGGATTTGATTGGAGTTGAAATAAAGGATTGGAATCAATATCCAATTATTACGGGATTTGAAAGGAACTTAAAAGAATAATTTGAGTATGTTTTTTTATAGACCAGCAGCGAGCTATCAAGATGTTTTGGGATACAATTTCACTGAAGAATCGCTAGAAAGATTGGCTTTATTGGGAGAGGATGAGAAAGGCTGGGCAAAATTTATGCGAAATAAAAAGCCTTTGAAAATTGAAGGAACAGACTTGGGAGCTTGGTGTACCGATTACTTTGGCAAAATTCCAGATTGGTTATTTCATCGTTACAAAATGCTGCCCGAAAAAGAATATCCATTACAGTTAAACAGAATGGTGGTAGTTAGCGAAAAGATAAAAAACATTTTAGAAGAATTTTGGTTACCTCCAGCACATTTACTTATTCCTGTGGAGGCTTTCATTACTATAGTCCGTCATGCAACAAGAGCATCAGAAGCTGAAAAATCTGAAGAAGTAGTGAAGAAAAACTATTTTGTCTTGTTTATGCCTATTCTGGAACAATTTGAAAACCTTCACTTTCCCTCCGTATCTATTTGCATACGCTATTATTACGATATATATGATAATAGAATTCTCAAAGAATATCAACGGGGAGAAATTACTTCTTATGAACAATTCAAAGAAGAATATGAACGATTAAAGGCGAAATATACTTTTATTGAAATAGAAATTTATGGTGGCACAGTATGTCAAAAAACCTATGATTTGGTTTTTCTTGACCGTTTGTTGATATCTAAAGAACTCAGAGAAGCCTTGTATGAATCAAAATTGAAGGGAGTTGTATTTCAAAAATGGAAAGATAGGGAAGTGATTTTTCTTTCTGAGAATTGAAGAAAGGCTAAAATTGACGACATGAAAAAAGGATTGGAATTGTTTAATTGCAGAGCGTATGGCGAGAAACCAAACTTCAAATTATTGGAGGAGAATGGTATATTTCTACCTCCATTGTATAAGTTGTTTTTTACTTATTTTGAAGTAGGTGATTATTGGACATTATTTGATGTAGAAAAGGGAGATGATGAAATTTATAATAAGACACCCTTTTTAACAAGGGTGACAACAGATTTTTCTCCTCCAGTTGTCAATTGTCTATACACAGAAGAACAAATAATTTTCAATGATATTGAAGATTCTAATTATATTGCTGTTGGATATATAGATGTTGAAATTTTGTTAATTGGTCATAACCCTTCAAACAAGGATATGGTTTTTAAACACCGTTTTAGTGATAGAATAGACAGTGACCCTTCTTTTGTGAAAATTGCAGAAAATATTTTTGAATATGCACAAATGCTTGAAGAAGTAGAAGTTGATTTTTGTAAGGAAAATAAACATCGTTTGTATAAAAATTGGGGAGAAGATTTTTGGAGGCTGAGGAATGAAGGATAAGTATTTTGGATATTTCCTATTACTCGCTAAAAGTGTTGTTTTTATAGAGATTTCGCAGCTAATAAATTTCTATTACTCGCTAAAAGTCCCATTTTTACATAGATTTAGCGAGCAATAAATAAAACATCATGTAAAATGCTTTGTTTTACAGCAAAGAAGAGTTTTGAAGTCAAACAAAACAAACACAGTTTAGGCTTAGTAGATACACAAGTCCTGATAGAAAATTTGTTTGAAAATATTTAGCATTTCTCCCAACAAATTTAGTAATCGAGGAACTTTTAGACCCATTTTGAGTGTTTTAAAGACATACAAAGCAACCAAAATATCCCATCAGAACATGAGTCAAATCCTCGACGAAGTTTCCAAAACCACAATTCAACTCCTGCTAAAAGAACCCTTTTATGGACATTTTTTCACAGGCATTTTACGAGAAGTCAGTGAGAAAGTGAATACAGCAGCCGTTGGAATGGTACACAGTCAAATGGTGAAGCTGTACATCAACGAAAAATTTTGGACGGAAGCATTGACCACGCCCGATTTTCGATATGGTGTTTTGAAGCATGAAATCCTGCACATTGTATTGAAACACATCTTGATAACCAAGGATTTTTCCAATCACCAATTGTTTAATATTGCAGCCGACATTGTGGTGAACCAATACATTGAGCGACATCAATTGATTGAAGGAGTGGTTTTATTGGAGCTTTTTTCAGATTTGAATATGGAAGTTCACAAGGATGTGAAATACTATTACGACATTCTCTACAAAGTTTGGCAAAATTACCAACAAAAAATATCTACTTCAACAACTCCGAAAGCCAATAATTCTTGTGAAAGTGGAAATTCGACTTCAAATTCTTCGAATAATAACAAAAAGCATCAACAGCCTCCAAGAGCTTCTTCTAATCATCCACAAAACTCACAACAATCCAATCTAACTCCTTCCGAAAAAGCTTTGCGAGATTATATGCAGGGAGACAATTCTCATTTGGGACAGCATGATTTGTGGTGGGACGAAATTGGTAAAATGTCGGCAGCAGAGAGGAAAATATTGGAGGGTTACATCAACGATGTTTTGAAGAATACCGTCAATCGGGTAAAAAATAGAAGTGCCTTGCCCGCAGGTTTACAACAATACATTGACCTCACTTTGAAGTCTTTAGAGCCGCAAGTGAATTGGCGACGGGTTTTGCGAATTTTTGCGGCAAGCAGCACCCGAACCTATCTCAAAAACACCATTCGCCGCCCTTCCAAACGCTATGGCACTACGCCAGGAATCAAGGTCAAAAACCGCCAAAAACTTTTGGTGGCGATTGATACTTCGGGAAGTGTGAACAATGATGAATTGCGGGTCTTTTTCAGCGAATTGTACCATATTTGGCGGCAAGGAGCAGAGATTTTTGTGGTGGAATGTGATGCGGCTATTCACAATAAATATTTGTATCGAGGTACACCTCCCGACCATATTTCTGGACGTGGAGGAACGGACTTCAATGCACCCATCGAATATGCCAATACCGAATACCAACCCGATGCGATTGTCTATTTTACAGACGGCTATGCCCCCATTCCTACCATCAAAAACCGCAATCCGATTTTGTGGATGATTACTGCTGCTGGATTGAAGGAAGGACAAGGTGTTTGGGATGGATTGCCAGGTAGGAAGGTGAAAATGACATAGACCCGAAACCCAAGACCCACCCTAGCCCTCCCAAAGGGAGGGAACCTTTCTCACTGATGAATAAGAATCCCCTCCCTTTGGGAGGGCTAGGGTGGGTTCAAAGAACACAAGAAAAAGGACGGTGAACGGAAATTATAAGCATCAGAAATCAAACAAACAATTTAGCAATAAAACAATTCAACAATAAAA
>JBGCDY010000014.1:0-21892 GCA_045105835.1 Chitinophagales bacterium | reverse complement strand
TCGTCACACCACAAAGTTCTTGATTTTCGCCTGCATTCACAGTAATCAAATCATAATCTACGAAGACTTCGACGGTGTCAGTTGCGGTGCAGAAACTGTTGGTCACTGTCCAAATCAGTTCGTAGCTTACTCCATCACTTAAATTCGAAAGAGTGGTGTTGGGGTCAGTAGGGAAATCTATAATGGCATTCCCTCCATTTGATAAAGTCCAAATACCCGTTCCAACTGTCGGAACGTTTGCGTTTAATTCAGTTGTAGTACTGCAAATTGTTTGGTCGCTCCCTGCATTGGCTGTCGGTTCTGCTTCTACACAAACTTCTATCTCATCCGCAAGAATGCAATAATTGTTGGTGACGGTGTAGGTAAAAGTATAACAATTGCCATTTTCAAGATTGGAGATGAGACCAGTTTGAGGGTCAATATTTGCAGTGCTTGTAGTGCTCCAAACCCCTAGCCCTCCTGATATCGTTCCTGTTACAATTGAAGTACTTGCGTCACAGAGTTGTTGGTTTTCGCCTGCATTTATAGTAATCAAATTGAAGTTGGTTGATATTTGAACCGTATCATGAGTAGTGCAAGTACCATCCGTCACTGTCCATACAAATTCATAGCTTGTATTGTCTTGAAGTAAATCAACGGTTGTGGTTGGGTTATTGGGGTCAAATAAGGCCCCTGGGCTGCTGATTAAACTCCATTGTCCGACTCCCTGTGAAGGAAGCTCTCCTTCCAATTGCGTTGAATCAGAACAAACTATTTGATCTTCTCCTGCATCCGCTTCTAATAGGACAACATCTATCAATACTGTATCTATTGACACACAACTGTTGTTGCTGATTGTCCAAAGCATTTCATACTGACCCTGTTCTAAATTTGTAACGAATGTAGTGGGATTTGTGGGGTCGGTAAATGTTGCGGTCCCTCCACTTAGAACAGTCCAAATACCTGTACTCACAGAGGGAGGTTGAGCTTGCATTTGGGTAGAATTGGTGCAGATGGTCTGGTCATTCCCTGCTGGAGCAGCTTCTTCAAATTCATCTACACAAATATCCACATCGCTTGTTTGGGAACAAACGCCATAAGTAACCGTCCAAACAAAATTGTAGCAATTACCTGGTTGCATACCAGAAACCTCTCCTGTAACAGGATTTACTATCGCATCACTATCTGTACTCCAAAGCCCTGCCCCAATATTGTGACTAACCCCCAAGGTGGTGGTTTCTTCATCGCAAATACTTGCACTTTCTTGAATTTCAATGAGAACCAATTCTAAATCCACTAAAATATTCAGGGTATCGCTTGCTGTACACCCTCCATTGGTAACCAACCAAACTAATTCGTAATTGGTGTCGTCTTCAAGGTTTGAGGCGGTGGTTGAAGGGCTGAAAGGATTCTCTATAACCACCCCTTCGCTTGGGTTCACAAACCATTGCCCAGTTCCTACAGTTGGGATGTCTGCAATTAAAGTTGCTGTGGTAGCACAAACGGGTATGTCTCCTCCAACTGCCGCAACTGGAGGAGCATAAACACAAACTTCAACAGTGTCTGAAGCAGTACAAGTCCCATCGGTTACATTCCAAATAAAATTGTAGCAATTGTCCACCTCCATTCCACTCACCAATCCAGAAATGGGGCTAACTGTTACCCCTACTTCATTTGTGCTCCAAGCTCCAGTACCAATATTGGTTGTTCCTATTAATGTCGTAGAATTTTCGCCGCAAATCATCTGGTCAAGCCCTGCATCTGCGATGATATTGTTTGCATCTACATCCAATACGACTGTATCTCTGTCTATACATCCACCATTCATTGCTGTCCAAACGAATTCATAGAGGGTGCTTCCTTCTAAATTTGTAACCGTAGAAAATGGATTGTTGGGTTCGGTAATAATAGACGGCGAACCACTTACTTGTGTCCATTCACCAAACCCTATGGGAGGTATATTGCCACTCAATTGAGCTGTTGGAGCACAGGCTTGTTGGTCAGAGCCTGCAAATGCGAATGTTGGTTCGTCAATACATACTTCTACTTCATCTTCCCCTACACAGGTTCCATCTACCACAGTCCATGTAAATGTGTAGCAATTTCCTGGTACCATACCAAATGCTTGTCCCGTAATTGGGTTAACAGAAGCGGCGCTAAGGGTTGTCCAAACACCGAAGCCTGAATTATTGCTGCCTGTCAATGTAGTTGTATTAACGGAGCAAAGCTGTTGATTTGAACCTGCATCAATTTCCAAAGGATTTGCATCTACTACAATCGTTATATTGTCTTGGGCAACACAAGCTCCGTTTGCAACTGTCCATGCCAGTTCGTAGGTAAAGCCTCCTTGAAGGTTAGAAATGGTTGTGGAAGGGGAAGACGGGTTTTCAATAAGAATACTTCCTCCTGCTGTTATGACCGACCATGTACCCGTTCCTAATACAGGTGTATTTGCGTTTAACACGGTATTGTTGGAACAAATATTTTGATCAGGACCTGCAAAAGTAGGAACAGGTTCGAATACACACACTTCAACTTCATCTATCGCGCTACAAGTTCCCTCTACTACAAACCATTGAAAACTGTAGCAATTACCTGGTACCATACCACTGGCAATACCCAAAATAGGGTCTACAGTGGCAATTGGATCGGTTGTACTCCAAGCACCTGTACCCAAATTGGTTGTTCCACTCAAAGTTGTGCTATTTAGATTACAAAGTTCCTGGTTTTCCCCTGCATCCACTACCAAAATATTTTCATCTACTACTATTGAGACGGTGTCTCTTGAAGTACATAATCCATTAGAAATAGACCAAACGAACTGGTAGATATTTCCGCCTTGTAGGTTGGAGACCAAGGTTGTATTCAAATTTGGGTTTTGAATACTTGCCCCTAAGTTGCTTGCTTCTGTCCATTCTCCAGTTCCCAAAGTTGGCGTGTTCCCATTGAGCAAAATGCTTAAATCACAAGTTTGTTGGTTTACCCCTGCCGAAACTGCGGGTTGCTCATCTATACATATTTGGACATCATCTGTTTCGGAATCAATTCCGTCTGTTACTGTCCATACAAAAATGTAGCAATTACCTGGAGTCATATTTTGTACAGCTCCTGTAATTGGATGAACGATTGCTTCGCTTTCGGTACTCCAAAGCCCAAGTCCTCCTGTACTACTTCCTATCAGCTGAGTTGTGGTAACATTGCAAAGTTGTTGGTCAAACCCTGCATTTGGATTGAAGTCAGGGAACATCGTAAATGCTTCACTGGAGTTGGTGATAATCGGATTCGCATAATGGTTGTATGCATTGGCTGATGATAATGGGCATAAAATTCCCATTATCCACCATAAAATTGGTAGGGTGAAAAAGTGTGTTGTTGCCATCGTTGAAAAAAGTGTGTATGTGTGTATTCTATAAATCTATATCTTCTAAGTGTGTTACAAATATGGCATCAAACAATGTGCCAAAATAGTCAAGGTTAGCAGCTTTGATTCTACGTTTGTTAGAAGAAAAATTAGGCTTATAAAATACTACAACATAATATTCTAATTTCTAAAAAATCACTTCAAGCCTCTTATAATATTTATAATTTACTGAAATACAAAAGAATATTTTCTTAAATTGAATTAAAAGAGTATTTTCAATAATTCATAAACTTTTACTTGACTTTCATGCCTTATTCTGGTGGCATAGAATGAAAAGTATCTAATTATTTTCAAGAACCTGTTGGCTTTTCGAATGTTTTTTAACAAAACATTAAATTTAATTAAAACATGTTTTCTATTTCAATTTCACTGTTCAAAACCATATATAAAATATAGTTCTTTGACATTTCAGAAAGAGAGAAAACCATTTTTCACACCATTTTCCTAATAAAAAAGTGTCCAGTTTTAAATTATTTGATGTAGTTTTTTTGGCAAAAAATAAAAAATCACGAACATAGAGGCATAAAACAAGTGTTAAAATTATAACTCTATGTCCATACAACTTATATTTAAGCAAGAAGACAGAAATGGGGCGTGAGAAGTGAGGCTTCAAATTCTTTATTGTCAAAACACTAACAACCTTATTGATTGATTTAATTTTGTCCTACCACTTAGAAACAATAAGGTTAGTAGAAATCATCATATAAACACAAGCAAAATGCGCTCACCAACCGACCTTTTCGATTTAATACATTCGCTTTCTCGCACCGAAAAACGGTACTTCAAAATGATGGCAGAGGTGCATGTCATTGGCAAACAAAACAACTATGTTAGACTTTTTGAAGCCATATTGAAGCAGAAGGAATATGATGAAGCAGCTATTAAGCGGAAGTTTCGGAAGGAGACCTTTGTGAAACAACTGACTTTTACCAAAAATGCGCTGACCAATAAAATTCTAAAAAGTCTAAGAGATTACCATTCAGGAGGAACAGCTCCTTCTGTGGCATTTCGATTGCGAGAATCACTGAACAACATTGAATTATTGTATCGAAAATCCTTGTTGAATCAACTGGGAAAGGAATTGAGAAGGGGTAAAAAATTGGCTTACCAGTATGAGGTATTTTTACCCTTACTTCAATTGATTAAATGGGAAAAACGCTTACTGACAGGAACTGCTTCAAAGAAAATAGTCACACAGTTGGCAGAGCTGATTGCAGAAGAAGAATATGTTTTGCTTTTGCTTCAAAACCAAGCTGCTTACCAAAGCCTGAATGAACAAATCGTAGTTTCACTAAGAATAAAGGAAACTACAAAGGGCAAAAATACAACAGAAGACTTCAAACTACTTTTTGACAACTCCCTACTCAGCCATGAATCAAAGGCTCTTTGTTTTACTTCAAAGTTACTCTATCACGATACGAAGGGACATTACCTTTCTAAAATCCGCCAAAAGAAACAGTCTTTTGAACATTACCAAAAACTGGTTGAGCTATGGGATAGTGAACAAGGACAACTATTGCAGCAAGAAGACTTAGGAGGCTACCGAAAGGCAGTAAATAACTACCTCAATAGCTGCAAACAAATAGGTCGTTTTGATTTATTTCCCGACATATTGCAGAAACTCAAAAAGCTACCTACTGATACTTTTGAAGCCGAATTCAAATTATTTCAGCTCATCGCCATCAATCAATTACTGTATTTTATCAATACCAAATCTTTTGCAGAAGGCATCAAAGAAGTCAGTAAATGGGAAAAAGACTTGGAAAAATATGGAGAACACATCTCTCCCTCCCACCTTCTTACCATTTATTACAACATCAGTGTGCTTTATTTTTTTGAAGACAATCATGGTGAAACATTGCTTTGGCTCAACGAAATCATTTATTTCCCCAAGGCCGATGTCCGCAAAGACCTACAACAAGTGGCTCGTTTGCTGCAATTGGTCTTACACTATGAGCTGGAAAATGAAGAAATCTTGGAGAACTTGTATCGTTCTACTTACCGCAATTTGAAACAAGCAGATGACTTGGATAATTTTGAACAAATTATACTCCGAAATATCCGCAAACTGATGAAGGTAAATATTTTTGATAAGTCGGCATTGAAAGAATCCTTTTTGACCTTTCGGGGCGAATTGCAGCAAATGGTCACTAATACAGGGCGTTTCCCCTTAGGACTTTTTGTAGTCGGCAATTGGTTAGATGCTAAAATTGCAGGAAAATCTTTAAAAGATTTTTTATGACAGTTAAATGACTCTATCCTTCTGAGTCACTCCGTAATAGATAATAGGTTGGCAGCATATTTGCTTGACTATTGACGGATGGCATTTTATCCCCTTCTCTTTAAGCATTAAACTTACACACCTCTCGAAGGTCAACAATACATTAAAAGTATGTTGCCCCAAATGGAAACCTTTTTACTTCAAACAACATCGACTCAGTTTGATTTAAGCCACATTCACCATGAAAACATTTTTTTACAAAATAGCGATACCTGTCTTGGTATGTGTACTGATGAGTGCTTGTAGCAGTTATCAAAAGGTACAACATACCCACAAGACTCCTGCAACACATCGTGCACCTTCTGATGCATCTACCAAGTCTAAGTACAGCAGTAATACTTATTTGGATAAAAATGGCAAGGTGAAGCCTCGCAAATTCACACCAGGTTCACACGGAAATGGTACTTTGGCAAATAACCGAAAGAACATTAAGGAGAGGAGATACTCTCAGTCTATACCCTCTTCGACCAAAACGAAAACAGCTCCAAGGAATCCTTTTGAAGCGGAACACTTCGAAGTCCCAAAAAATCCCAATGAGCAAGAAAAATACGATAGAGTAAACAAATGGGAATTAGAATTTCATGCTAATCAGGTGGCAAGTGGACGCAAATTTACCCACAAAAAAGTAGCTGTACCTATTCCTGGTGAAAATCAAATGATGGAAGTCACGCGTTGTACTCCTGCAAACGGTTATAAAGGATATTATGAGCCTCAAGTGGTAGATAAAAAACAAATCGTGATGCACTTCACCGTCGGAAATATCAAAAGTGATGTAGATGTATTGACGAAACAAAGGCGAGGTTATTCCAAATACCGCTCATCCGTTCCTTTTGTATTGGGGCGTGACGGCACAATTTACCAATTGTTTTCTTCCAGTTACTGGTCGCATCATTTGGGGAAAGGCACGATTGGGGGAAACGAGGAGATGAGTAAGGCTTCTGTCGCTATCGAAATTTCCAACTATGGTCCATTGATTCCTCGAAATGGCAAATTAGAGACTGCTTATTCAAGAAGCAAAAGCAATCCAAACTATGTGGATGTGTATTGCTCAATGGAAGATTCTACCAAGTACATCAAATTGGACAAACCTTACAAAGGTTATCAATACTACGCCAATTTTACGCACGAACAGTATGAAACACTCATTGTTTTGTTGCGTTATCTAACGGCTACTTACGAGATTCCAAGAGCATTTTTGCCCGAAAAAGATCGTTTTGAAGCGACTGAAAAAAACACAAGATTCAAAGGTATTCTTACACATCTCAATTATAGAGCAACGGGTAAATGGGATATTGGACCAGCATTTGACTGGGATAGAGTTATCAAAGGGGTGCAGGCCAAGAGTTATGAGCCTTATTATGCCGATATAGGCGAAGAAGAATAGAATAAGATACATTTTACTGCAATCTATGTGATACAACGATGTCCAACATTTGATAAAAATGTTGGACATTGTTGTATGTTTCAAAAAAACTTGCTTTTAGCTTTACATCAAAAAGGCTATATACGTGGTCTTTTCAACCAACTGTAAGCCATGATGATGCCAATGATAGCGGGAATAACGATTGTTAATGCGTAGATTTCCATAAGACTATGATTTTATAATTTTAAGCTGCAAATATACGATTTAGAAAGGAATAAAAATAAAAATTAGGTTTTTTCTACAAAAAGTTCGATATTGACAGATTAAGGAGAAGGTTTTATTTGTATAAAATAAAACTCATAATGCTCTAATTTTGTTGTAGTCAAAGTTAAGCATAGCAATAAACAGATCTTTTTTATGCTATCATTCACAAAAAGTACTTCAATACTTTTTATGCGCATAAATGAAGCACTGTTACCGTGAAAATTCATACATGAGTTTTCACCCTATAGGGACTCCGTCACAGTATTTGAGGCAGTTTGATTATAGAAGCTGATGGAATCTCTCTCAAAATAGATGAATAAAAAATGGGTAATAAAAGATGTCGACGAGAAAACTGTCGACGAACTCTACCATTCGTTAAAAATCAATAGAACCCTATGTAAATTACTCGCACAGAGAGGCATTAAAACATACGATGAAGCAGATAGGTTTTTTAGACCTTCCTACGAGCATCTACATGACCCCTTTTTGATGGAGGATATGGATAAGGCTGTCGAGCGTATAGACCATGCTATGCGTAAGAAAGAAAAAATATTGATTTATGGCGATTACGATGTAGACGGTACAACAGCTGTTGCTTTGGTTTACAGCTTTTTCAAAGAATTGTATTTTCATGTAGCTTACTATGTGCCAGATCGTTATACCGAAGGGTATGGCGTTTCTTATAAAGGTATTGAGTGGGCAAAAGAAAATGGATATTCTCTCATAATAGCTTTAGATTGTGGAATCAAGGCAGGAGAAAAAGTTGCACATGCCAATACTTTAGGCATAGACTTTATCATCTGTGATCACCACCGTCCAGGTCCAGTACTTCCCCCTGCTCATGCAGTACTGGATCCTAAACGAACCGACTGCAATTATCCTTATGATGAACTCAGTGGATGTGGAGTAGGCTTCAAATTGGTGCAGGGTTTTGCCCAAAAGAAAGGCATAGAGTTCCACAAGGTCACCAAATTACTTGATTTGGTAGCAGTAAGTATTGCAGCAGATATTGTTCCCATTACGGATGAAAATCGGGTATTGGCTTACTTTGGTCTCCAACGCCTCAACCGCAGTCCACGTCCAGGGCTTCGTTCGCTCATTGAGTTAAGTGAATTGAGTCGAAAACCATACATCACTATCTCAGATATTGTGTTCAATATTGCTCCTCGTATCAATGCAGCGGGTAGGATGGATCATGGCAAAGATGCAGTTAACCTTCTTGTTTCTTCAGAAGGTATGCTTGCAAAAAAGGGAGCAGATTTACTTCAAAAGAAGAATTTTAGACGACGAAAAGTCGATGCGGAGAATACCAAACAGGCATTGGAACTAGTTGAAAATGCACCTTCTGATTCGAGTAAAAAATCCACAGTACTTTATAAGCAAGATTGGCACAAGGGAGTGATTGGAATTGTTGCCTCTCGGCTCTTGGAAAAATTCTACCGCCCTACCCTCATCATGACACAAGGTGAAACAGAGGGTGAAGTTGCTGGTTCGGCTCGTTCTGTGAAAAACTTTGACATCTACAACGCAATCAAAGAATGTAGTGAGTTTTTAGAGCAGTTTGGAGGGCACAAATATGCTGCTGGACTGACGATGAAGGTTGAAAATGTTCCTGCTTTTATCAAAAAATTTGAAAAGGTAGTAGCTAATACAATTGAGGACAGCATGCTGGTTCCAGAGATTGAGATTGATACAGAACTGGAGTTAAAAAATGTCAACCCTCGCTTTTTCAATACCTTACGTCAATTTGCACCTTTTGGACCTGGCAATAGCAAGCCAATTTTCATCGCAAAGAACGTGATGGATACAGGTTGGACAAGATTAGTCGGAACACAAAAAAATCACCTGAGAATTTATGCAACCTTTGATGGTATTTTCAGAGTGAAAGGCATTGGCTACAACTTAGGACACAAATACAGCTACTTGGAGAACAAGCAGCCCTTTGACATGTGTTTTACGATTGAAGAAACCCGCTACAATGGTCAGACTTCACTGCAAATTCGATTGAAGGATTTGGACATTGCTAAAACCCCCATTGTTATCTCTGCCGAAGAAGGTTTGCCGACATTGGAAGACTAACAATTTTAACTAATATCAGAGTAATACTTAATAAAAAAGCTGCCATTGATTACGGTCAATGGCAGCTTTTTTATTAGGTATTTACTTCATGACCTTTTTTCCCATCCTCAACATCATTTGCGCATCCATATACCCCAAATGTTTCTGAATCATTGTTCCATTACTGTCCAAATACACCAAGAAAGGAAACCCTCCTACCCGAAATTTTCGAGCTAAATTGATTCCTTCTCCTTTTTCGGTATCAATTTTTAGATTGATAAAATTCTTGTTGTAGAGTGCTGCCACTCCCGTATCGGTAAATACTGATTTTTCCATCATTTTGCAGGGGCCACACCATGTTGTGTAAAAATCAATGAATACAGGCTTCTTTTGGCTTTTCGCTTTTGCCAATGCTTCATCAAAAGACGTTTTTTCAAATTGTACTGTCCTGCTTGAACTGGAACTGCCTTTTGTGGTCTTTTTACTAGAACCACAACTCACCATAAAAAACAACATAAAAACGAACAGTGATATATTTTTCATATTAAATGAACTGATTGAAAATTAATAATGTAATAGTTTAGCTAAAAAAGAGTTTTATTGAAGGATTACCAGTGTCTTCAATGCTCATAAAAAAACAGCTAAAATCATTAGGTAAACGATTTTAGCTGTTGGTAAATTGTAAGTAACAAATTCGATTTTTAAATATCTTATTTAAACCATAAATTACGGTTCACTCTTCAATGCCATTCCTTGTTTACAAATAGTTTGTGCTTCTGATTTTTTGTTTTTAAAGTTCTCCAAACCAGAATCTAAAAAATCTACAAACTTCGATACATCGGGGTCATAACCAACGGTTTCTTTTTTGAGCATTTGCTCTTCATGATTCATCAAGACGTACTTAGGCTGTGCATTGCTGCCAAAACAACTGATTTGAAAGTGTGCCCATTTATCACCAACAGTCCTAACTTTCTTTTTTCTGCCATTACTCGTATATTCATATTGATCATCTTCAGGCAAATCAGCCTTTTCATCAACATAAAGCGAGACCACTATATAGTCTTTTTGCAGTTTTTCTAATACTTCGGGTTGTCTCCAAACCTGTTCCTCCATTTTACGACAATTTACACAAGCCCAACCCGTAAAGTCCAACAACAAAGGTTTGCCAGTCTGTTTGGCAATCTCCAATCCTTCCTCATAATCGTGGACACAAGCAAGGTCTAGTGGACAATGTCCTTTGCAACCATAACTATAGAAAGCGGGAGGCGGGAAGCCACTCACAAAACTTAATGGTTGACAAAAAATACCAGGTATTAGATAAAGAGCAAATACAAAGCTGGCAATTGCCATACCTATACGTGTCTTAGACAATTTGACGATTGGTGAATCATGTGGAAATTTGATTTTACCCAACAGGTACAAGCCTAAACCAACTAAAAGTATAATCCAGATGATCAAGAATGTCTCACGTTTGATTAAGCCCCACTGTTCTACTAAGTCTGCGTTGGATAAAAACTTCAATGCCAAACCTACTTCAATAAAGCCTAACACAACTTTCACGCTGTTCAACCAGCCTCCAGAACGAGGAAGAGAGTTTAACCAAGCAGGGAAGGCTGCAAAGAAAGCAAAAGGCAAAGCCAGTGCCACTGCAAAACCTGTCATGCCAATAACGGGGCCTGAAATCCCTCCTTTTGCGGCAACAACGAGTAATGAACCAATAATAGGCCCTGTACAAGAGAACGAAACCAATGCGAGGGTGAATGCCATGAAAAAGATACCTATCAAGCCACCTTTATCGCTTGCCTCATCCGATCGGTTCACCAACCAACTGGGAAGTGTCAGTTCATAAAAACCAAAGAATGAGAAAGCAAAGAACATGAATATTAAAAAGAAGGCAATGTTCATCCATGGATTGGTCGCCAGCTCATTCAAGGCAGTTGCCCCAAATACGACTGTCACAAAAACACCTAAAAATACATAAATGACAATAATAGATAGTGCATAGACAATTGCATTATACAAGCCTTTCGCCTTGTCTTTACTACTTTTGGTAAAAAAGCTAACTGTCAATGGAATCATCGGAAATACGCAAGGTGTCAATAAGGCCAATAAACCGCCTAAGAAACCCCATATAAAAATACTCCAATAACTCTGTGATTTACCCTCATTTGGATTGTATACCTCCAATGACTCTCCTTCTACAATTGTTCCTGCTCCATTTATATTTCCATCCGCAGTAACAGGTGATACTGTTCCACCTTCATTGAACAAAAATTCGACATTTTGAGGGGGAAGGCATCTTTCTGCATCACAGGTCATAAATCGAACGTGTCCTGAGATTTCTGTTGTTGGATCAGTGCTTTTTATTTGTTGTTGGAAAGTAATTTCTTTTCCGTATTTTATTACATTCATTTCGAAGAAGTTGTCATAACCTTCTTTTCTATGATTGCTAATTTCTTTTGGTTTGGGATGTGCAAACGATATATTTCCATTGGGTTGAAAATAAAATTCGGTAGGTAAGGGGCCTCCATCTGGTAATTCTTGTGAATAAATATACCACCCATCATCTATTATTGCCTTGAAGCTGAGCATGTATTCTCCATTGCCCATGTCCTTTTTATCAAATGCCCATTTTACTGGCTCAAAAATCTCACTCCCTATCATGGGATTACTCACAACGTCTGTTTCAGCAGATTCTTCCTCTACCTCATCTTCTGTTTTCGCAGGTTCTTCTTCCTTAGCAGATTCTATTGCAGCAGTTGTAGTTTCCTTTTTTACAGGTTTTTCTTTTTTTACCGTTTTGGTTTCTTTTTTCGGAGGAGTAGGTGTTGTGGGAGTATTCGTCTTGGCAACAGGAGCTGGTTTTACTTCTGGTTTGGATGCAACTGACTTGGTTTCCTTGGGTTTAGGAGTAAATGTTTTTTGGACTTTATCGCCCTTCACAGAATTATCTCCAGTCTTTACATCAGGAACAACTGTTTTTTTCTCCTCAGTTGGAGCAATTGCCGCCTCTTCCAAGCTAAAATCAAAGTAGTTGTCCAAACGCACACAGCTTTCGTCATTGCAGGACATGTAAATGACAGGAACTTCAATCTTCACTTTTGGTTTTGAAGTCTTAACAGTAGCTTTAAAAGAGACCTTTTTTGAGTATTTTCTTACATTCATCTCAAACATTGGCTCAAAAGCTTCTTTCAAATCCCCAACCTCTCGAATCTTTCCTATTAATTGAGCATCTTTTATTCCATCAAAATCAAAGCTTGTAGGAATAGGTCCTCCCTCTTCAAGTTCTTGAGAATATAAATACCAACCATCTTGAATTTTTGCAGAAAAAGTCAATACAAATTTATTCTCTCCAACTTGTTCTGCCTTACTTGTCCACTTTACAGGCTCAAGTACTTGAGCATATAAGGTATTTATACTAAAAAACAAAAACAGAATTAATAAGAGATTCTTTTTCACAGTAATATATTTTTAATTAATTACGCACTGGATATAATCCTTCATTCCATATAGGGAGTCATGATTAGAAGGTACCCAAAACGATACTTTCTAATTGTGGAGTTTTTGTCTATTGATTAAGACGGCATGACAGCCTACTTATAATAAAAACGGATGCAATACCTTAGTGTTGCATCCGTTCGCACAATTTATAATCTATTCATCTAATTAATTGTCATTAAAATAACGTTTTTCTTGCTTTCCACACCAAAGTAAGCAATATCAAACATATTAGGGATGCGCCTGAACCAATTAGCCATCCTGCTTTGCTTTGGTAGGTTACCACTTCTCCGCTTTGATTGAAAGCAAAGTTGGTATCTTTTTGTGTTATTTTTCCTTCAGAGTCTGTTAGTGTATAATTAAGTTTCCCTGTAAGCATTACATTCTCCTTAAATTTCACACTCTTTTTGAAGACGACCTTTCCCTTTTCTACTGTCTTCACAAATTTGTCACCTTCAAGCATTACAATGCTTTCTTTATTATCGAAAGATAATGATGGCATATTTTCAGATAGCGTCCACTTGTCTTCTAAGTCTGCTTTGAAAACTAGGTTATAAGTATTTTTGCTCTCTTTTTCGAGTTCAAAGTTCCATTTCGCAGGATTTGGAATTGAAGGGGGTACATCTGCAACAGGTGCGTTCTTCTCTTTTTTCTGAATCGTTCTACTCGCAATCGCTTTTTTCTTTTTCTTCTTCTTTTTTAGGTAACTTGAAATATTAGAAGCCACCAACAATCCTGTATTTCCCTCGTCTATTATTTCTTCTTTGTCTTCGTTTACAATGTTTTCAGAGCCAGTTAAAGCGATCTCCACATTTGTTTCTTCGTAAACAGTTTCATTACTTTTACGAATATCCACAGGTCCATCAAAAATATTGATGTTCATTCCACCATTGTTGATTGCATCCTCAAAGGCATAACTCGGTCTATTCATCAATTGATATTGACCAGAATAATCAGACGAAACAATAGGAACATTTACATTTGGTTCAATTTCAAAAAGAAATTTCACTTTTGCAGGTGGTTTGCATGTAGATGCATCACAAGCCATGTATTCTAAATGTCCTTTTACTTCAACTTTTTTCGTATCTGCTATTACTACTTTTGCTTTGAAGATTACTTTATCTGTGTACTTCTTAATATCTTGTTCGAAGAGTTCATCATATTTTACAATCAGATCACCTTCTTCTTCGACTTTCCCCATGATCATATAGTCATAAGCATTTTCTTGGAAGTTAAAGCTTGTGGGGATAGGAGATGTGGAATCTAATTCTTGGGAATATATATACCATCCAGGAGCAGTATTGGCAATAAATCTAAGTTCGTATTCATTTGAACTGTTGTTTATAGCCTTATACTCAAATACCCAATTTATAGGATTTTGCTCATCTTGAGCAAAGGTTGGGCAGGTTAGATAAGTTATGGTTAATATAAATATGAATAAACGTGTAGTTAAATTCGTCATAGGCAATAATGTTTTGATTTACAACATTACAATCTCCAAATAGGCTTTGATTTAGGTGATTAAATTCATACTCATTCTATTACGACAAGTACTGTGGTGTGTAATGACAACAGTATTCACCGAATGAATAAAAATTTGATTTGCACTTTCTAAATTAGAAAATAACAAACGGGATGTAATGTTAAAAACAATAGAGCTTCAAAATATACTACTTAGATACTATCAGAGTAGGCTTTTTTTGAAAATTAAAATAAAAATTGATGATGATGATTACACGCTATAACTATTTCTTAAAAACATTCTTCAAGGCGAATGTAGGGAAAAAAAATAAATTTTTCTCCTTTTACATTTGTCACTTGATGAAGGCAAAGTTACCAATTTTCTTCATAAAACAGAAAAAAATGTTTTTTTTTAAAAAAACCTTGCTTTAATTAGTTGAAAAACAGTAGAATTAGCATTCTTTAGCTGTAATATATTTTTGAGGAAGGTGGAAAATCGGCAAATATTTTTTTACCGAACTATGACTAAGATACTATCTTTTTTAATCGCATACAAATTTTTGTCATAGATCGAAAGTAACTCGACTAATGAGAAAAAGAATCATTCTTAGGCGGTTTTGAAGGAAGGTAGGGTGCTTTTTTAGTACAATTTAGACAAGCCTTTCATTGTCTTAGCCTTTGGTCTATAGACTCCCATTTGTATTCTTACTTTGAACAATCGCACTGAATGCCCCTTCACGTTTTATTGTTGATAAACATTGAAGTTGAGATCACCCCCAATACTGAAACACGACTAGTGTGCTAAGTAGGGCTAAATGCAGAGACTCAGCAGTCAGTGCATTGTTTAGTCTAAAAACAGTGTAACTAAAAAAGATACTGATAGGAATAAGAGACAATGATACAGGCTCAAAGGAAAAATGACTGATCAATAAGAATGCCATGACACTAATCGCCAATAGATACACAGAGAGTGTTAGGTATTTGCGGGTCTGAACAATGGTCTTCAAAAACTGAACTTGGAAAAAGAACATCGTTATCATAATGATGGCCAACAGTATAAAGAATTTGACGATTAACTCTAAGCCATTAATAGATACAACTCGACTATTTGTGTCACCAAAGAAATGCTGAAAAGCAAAATCATTGAATTGATCAAACCAAAAGAAATAGGTCATTATCAAAAAATAAGGTATCAACACTCCTGACAAAGAAACAATCCATTCTCGCCAATTGAACACTCGGGTAGTTGCCAAAGCTACCATCATAAAAACAATCAATATAAGCGTTGGGAGATAAAATAAGGATGCAATACTTATTGCAAAACCGATGTCGAATAAATGTCGATAGCTTGCATCATTATAGGATTGATACGTTCTGTCCAGCATGAAGAGGATAGCAAAATTAGCTAGAAAAGCAGGGCTCATAAACAGATAACTATTGAACAAACTCATCAATAGTACATAGCCAAAGGCAGGTAAAAAACTAAGCTGGGACAGTAAGCGGTATTTGTTCACAATTCGGTTGAGCATCAAAGCCTGAACAAGCAAGAGTATCAAATAGAGACCCCATATCACTGAATAATTGCCTCCACTGATAAACCCCATCAACATCAAACTAAGTTCACTCAAGGGAGCATTGGCCTCATATATCACAGAAACTGGTTGAAGAAAGAGGTTCAAATTCAGTAGTACAGTGTAAATCACCAACAATGGTATCAAATAAGGTCTTGATAATTTAAAAATATTGATCACAGCGAATAGTTTATATAAAGCTTCAACTCACGAACTAAAAAACACATTGATTGGGAGGCGATTATTTTTTCAGGAGTAGTTATCACATTGGATGCCTTTTAAGTTTTTTCTAAAAAGAAATTTTTGCCAACATAAACTCATTTCGACTATTGAAAGCGGGTAAAACGACCTCACTAAACGAAAGTTGCTTACTGTATTGAGGAGCCATCATCAAATCATACTCTCTTATACTGACCAAACTTTGAATCTTGTAATCTCCTTTTGCATCTAACACATAACCATTGATATTCGTATTCTTCGTTATCTCCTCATTAAAAATCAAATTGAGAGCAGATCGCACATTCACCACACCAAAAGAAGAAAAATAACCTTCATCATCTTCTGAATATTGCTTTTTGCGTAACACATTGTCCCAGTACAAAGAACCATCTGGATGGATAGACAATACAATAATATCGTCGTGGTAATAATTCGTCACCTCCATCGTACGTCGAGAATTGTAGTAGGTATCAAAAGCACTTCGAGTCACGCTCCGACTTGTACTATATGCAGACTCTGCCAACAACAATACTCCGCCATCATTACGCACAATCAATTCATTAATATTGAGATTTGTTGCCTTCTTGCGAGAACGGTACCCCTTGATACTTTCAATTTTTTGGTGAAAATCCACCGAAAAAGTCGCCACTGTATGCTGCTTAAGCTTATCCGTTTTTAAATCCACATAAACATACAAATATCCATCCGAAGTCGAGGCCTGTTTTTGAGAATAAAAACCAACAATTATAACACGTCCGTTTTTATCGTCTACTGCAAAGTCCACCTCATTGATTAAATAATCTCCTTCATCAACAATAATCAACTTCAATTCATCCTTTCGATAATCATATTTCAATAGCTTCAAAGACTCAAATTGAGGTTGGTTGTTCAACAATGTTCGTTTGTTGATACCCTGCCCAAAAAAAATCACTCCCTCATTGCTCAAAAAAGTCTTATCCAATACATTAGGACGTTCATCAATATGCACATTCTTCTTCGTTACTACCTTCAGTTTTGTATCAATCAAGATACAATCAACATTGTCTAAGCCCGAAAAATCATAGTTGTGCCGCAATATGTTGATGTACTTTTTATTTTTTGACACATCCACAAAAAAATCAAAACCATAAGTCCCAAATTTTCGCACAATCTTGTCCAACTCCACATCATCTGCCAAAGGCTTCAAATCAGGAGTCGTTCGCCTTGCATACAAAAATGTCTCACTTTTCTGTTTGACCGTAAAAATAATGATCAACTCATCCTTGTAAGCAATCACCTCCTCTACTTTCGCTTTTTTATCTACCAAAGACATCTCCTTTGTCCACTTCAATTTCATGGTAGTCAAATCGTACATTTCCAATTCATTGTACTTCGTACCAGATTTATGAACCACCAGTCCTTGACTCGTTTTACCCACAATCTCATACTCCAGTACCTTCGTTGGCAATCGTTGAGGCTGTGAAAAAACCACCTTTTGTGCCAATAAATCAACACAGACAGAACAAAGCAATATTAAAAGACTCCATTTTTTCATAACATCAAGGGAATTAATAAAAACATGAAAGCAACTTACGCATAAGATACAACTCAAAATAGTCAAAAAGGATGGCATCTAAAAGAGAAAAAGTGTTTTTTTGTCAGGCCTCTGCATTTTCACTTTTTTTCAAAATTCACCAATCATGTCAGTCAGTTGCAAAAATATCGAACTCTCCAAAACCCAAACCATCGTATTTGCCGTTATTTTCGTATATTACTTAGTATTTAGCCTCAATAACCCAAATCTAATTCAGCGCTAAATCGTTTTTTATAAAAAAACATTGACGCTGAATTGAATATTTTATTCAGCAGGTTCCAAACCAAGCATAATGAAGAAATTAATTGTATTTACGTTTTTAACAACAGTATTGACACTGGCATTCTTACATGAAAACGCTTATGCAACCCACAACCAAGCAGGTCAAATAGAATATGTCCACTCGCCCCTACCAGGCAAATTGTTCAACTATTGTTTTACCATCACTATCTACAGTCGAAATGAAAACACTTCTGCTGATCGAGACAGTGTATTGGTCAATTTTGGCGACGGCAGCAATACAGTAAGTGTCGCAAGATCCAATGGTTTAGGAACGCCCATACCAGGTACCAATGTAAAATTCAATACATACGAAACCTGCCATACCTACGCAGGTCCATTCACCTATGTGGTGAGTATGTTAGACCCCAATAGAATTGAAGGAATCGTCAATATTACCAGTTCGATAGACGTAACCTTTTTTATACAAGACACCCTTGTCATACGAGATCCTGCCATATTTGGCTTCAATGATTCTCCCCTTCTATTCCAACCACCGATAGACACCGCCAACGTGGGACAAATATTTGTTCACAATCCAAATGCTTACGATCCCGATGGAGATAGCTTGGTATTCAAACTCATCGAACCACTAAGTGACATCAACACCATAGCAAGGGGCTATAGATTTCCAGATGAGGTAAATGCTTCCCCCCCAACAGGTGATCAAAACACCATATCCCTCAATCCCAATACAGGAGAGTTTATATGGGAAACGCCACAATTACCAGGCATTTACAGTATCGCCTTCTTGATATGTGAATTTAGAAATGGGATTTTTGTGGGTAATATGATTCGAGATATGCAAATTGTGGTAGAGGAAACGTCAAATACCCCCCCTGATATTCGAGAAATAAATGATACCTGTGTCATTATTGGAGAACATCTAATCATTGATACAAGAGCCGTAGATACCGATATACCCTCAACCGATGTTATTTTTCAAGCTTTTGGAGGCCCCTTTCAGGTAGCTCCACCATTGGCAGAGTTTTTTATAATTGATGATGGACCAGGATTTTCACGAGGCAACTTCAATTGGCGTACCGATTGCAGTCATATTTTCAGTCAAAAGTACACCGTTGTATTCCGAGCAGAGGATGGATTTTCACCCCCACTCGTAGATTTGGAAACTTGGCAAATCCAACTTGCCCCACCACCTGTCCCTAACGTTACTTCTGAAATAGTAGATACCAAGATTCAAGTTAATTGGGAACCTCACAATTGTGCAGACAGTGAAAAATTCAGAGGCTACACCGTTTGGCGTAGAGCAGGTTGTGACAGTCTCGAAATTGATAAGTGTCAATTAGGAATGGGGGGATTGGGTTACACCTTACTCACTCCAGACCCTATTTCCAATTTGTTTTTTACGGATGATACAGCCATCAAAGGTGTTAACTTTTCTTATAGAATCGTAGCAGAATTTGCAGATGCCTTCACCAATGCCAACCCTCCTGCGCCCTTCAATATTGTATCCAGCTCACCTTCTGACAACACCTGTATCGAATTGCCCCAAAATTCTCCTGTCATGACCAATGTAGATGTCGAAATAACCGATTCAGGCAATGGGCAAATCTACGTTGCATGGTCAAAACCAAAAGAAGAAGCCCTCGATACCACCATCAATACGGGACCTTATGTGTATGAACTCTATCGTTCGGAAGGATTCACCCCCAACAACCCTGTACTTATCGGAACTTGGACATCCGAAACATTTGCAGCAGCCAATGACACCACTTTTACGGATGAAGGCTTGAATACAATCGACAATGCCTTCAATTATAGCGTAAAATTTTATACCAATGGAGAATTTTTAGATGAAGCGACTGCGGCATCTTCCGTTTTCTTAGACACAAATTCTAGCGACAACACAGTGCTACTTACTTGGGATTTCAATGTGCCTTGGATCAATTATGAGTACAACATATTTAGAGAACAATCAGATGGTTCATTTATACAAGTAGGAACTTCCGAAGAATTGAGTTTTGAAGACGAAAATCTGAACAATGGAACAGAGTATTGCTACTATATTCAAGCCATTGGCACCTATGACAGTGAAGGCATTATTGACCCACTCATCAACCATTCGCAAATCAACTGCGAAATACCACGAGACAGAACTCCTCCTTGCCCACCTGTATTGACTGTCACCAACATTTGTGACAGCGAAGAAGAACCTACTGCTGGAGACCTCAAAAACACTTTATCATGGACCAATCCGAACGAATCCTGTGCAAACACAAATGATGTCATCGGCTACTATATTTACCACATCGCTCCCTCCACACAAGAAAGGGAACTCTTAGACTCTATCAACAGCCCCAATATTCTTTCTTACGAACATTTTGTCGAGTCTTCTCTTGCAGCTTGCTATGAAGTGACTGCCATTGACTCTGTTTACAATGAAAGCACAGCTACCCAAGTCTGTATAGAAAGTTGTATTGATTATCAACTTCCCAATGTATTCACTCCAAACAATGACCAACAAAACGACCTTTTTGTTCCCCGAATCAATCAGTTTGTGAATACTGTAAACATGAGTATTTTCAATCGTTGGGGACAACTCGTTTACGAAACCAATGACCCTAATATTAACTGGGACGGTACAGATTTCAAATCAGGGGAACTGCTCAAAGAAGGGGTCTATTACTATGTCTGTGAAGTCTTTGAACAAACAAGTGATGGAGTCGATTTGGTGAGTCTCAAACTTGATGGATATGTTCATTTGATTAGAGGACAGTAAAGGAATTTGAATACAATGTTGAAAATTGGGGAGGTTTGATTAAATAAGGCTTGCCAAGTTTTGTTCTACAAAACAAAACTCAAAAATCAGTGTTGTTTTCCCATAATCCATCTGATAAGTGAACCTTCAATTAAATATTTTTCTGTGTTCAAACACTTCAAAACCCGTTCTTCTGAAATCGAAATAATGGACGACCTCGAAATGGAAGGAGCCGAATTATCCAAAGCTCTTGACCAAATTCAAGTCGTCAATCGTTTCTTAGGAGGTTATCAAATTGTCATCAATGGTCTTCAAAAAATAATCAATCAATCAAAAAAACGGCTTAGCACCTCAGGTGCTAAGCCGTTTTTTAATACTCCCATCAAAATAGCAGATTTGGGATGTGGAGCAGGCGATACTTTGCGAGCGATTGCAGAATGGGGCAAAAAAAGGAACCTTGACCTCGATTTGTATGGCATAGATGCCAACGCCTTTACGATTGATTATGCAGAACAACTTTCTCCTCCTCAAACCAAAATCACCTACCTTCAAAAAAATATTTTTGCAGAGGATTGTTGTTTGGAAGAATTTGATATTGTGATTTGCAGCCTATTTTTGCATCACTTTGAAGAAGATGAGTTATTGGCATTTTTTCAGAAATGCAAGGATTCTAAAGTGAAGACCCTTTTGGTCAATGACCTCCAACGACATTGGATGCCCTACTATCTTTTCAAAGTAGTTTGCAGTGCTTTACAAGCATCTCACATGACCAGAGAAGATGGTTTGTTGTCGATTCGCAAAGCATTTACCAAAACAGATTTTGAACAATTGCTACAAAAAAGCGGTATCACAGAATACGAATTGCAGTGGAAATGGGCATTTCGGTATCAATTGATTTGCTTTCTCCCATAAAAAAACCGAGAATCTCATCGAAGTTATACACTTCAACGAAACCTCGGTTTAAGCTATGTTATTGTCAAACTCCAAATTAATGAGTCGATAAAAATCAAATTATTGATTTGGGGTTATTTTACATCAAAACCTCAAAAAACACAGAATATCTTCTCACGATTTCAACCTAAGGAACGCTACAAAAATAAATTTACACTTTTCGGGTTGAACATCCCCCAACCCTAGGGTGTTCAAAAGCTACAAATATGCGTTCACTTTTTATGAAAATCTCGTCTTGTTACAACTTGATTATCA
>JBGCDY010000013.1:0-4592 GCA_045105835.1 Chitinophagales bacterium | reverse complement strand
GAACAATCTAACATAAATTTATGAAATTCAAAATTTACATCTTCATATAAATCACAGTAAGCATCAGAAATAGGTTTGTCACAATCTAATGCAATAGCTATTAGGTAAAGAAAATGCTTCTTTCTAAACTTATCATGCATTAAAATTGGATAGCCATTAGTAATTCCAATGAAGTTATACCCTTGAGTTTTGTAGGCAAAAGCATTGCAAGAAAAACTATTTTTTATATAAAAAAAGCAATTTTTTAGTTCAAATGATTTAGAATTCATTTGAACTAAGGTTTGGAATTTCTCTTCAAAATATTCATAAATGTATCTTTTCTCATCGTCTAAATAATGATATTCAAAAACATTTTCAATCACTCCAATTTTAGTAAAAAAATCTATTTTTTCCGAATCCATTTTCTTTTTTTTTCAATTTTTTTTTATAGGAATAAGCTACTATACTCCTCTAATTCATACCCCGCCTCTTTAATCAAGACACCAATTCCCATCAACAAAACCCTACGTTGATGCTGTTCACCAATAAAAGGGCGGGCATAATAATCTTTGGTTTTGATTTGTTAAATAGCGTCATTGAAGAAGATGTGAAACGGCAACGAAACAGAAATCAGAATATGCAGCACCTACTCAAAACTCTCCAATAAAAACAAAGCATCTATCGTCACCACGCTATCCACCTGATAGCTGTAGGTATTGGACACCAAACCATAAGTTGTAACAATTGTATTAAAAACTGTCTTTTTGGTTTTTGAAATCTGTTGAAATCTTGACCGTCTTCGACGCAATTGAGCCGCATCTTCCTTACTTAGCGTCAATTCATCATTGTAAAACTTCATTTCACAAAGATTGATGCACCTATCATTGCGGTCAATCAGCATATCAATTTGAATACCTTTTTCGTTTGCAGTACCCATCTTCCGAAAACCCGAAACCTCCGTTTGAACACCCGAAATACCCAAAGCCTGTTTAATCGCTTCTACATGCTTGATACAAATGTTTTCAAACGCATACCCCCTCCAAATTTTATAGCTGTTGTCTTGAACGTTTTGCAGCCAAATATCTTTTTTACCCACCCGTTTTCCCTCTATAAAAGTGAGGTAGAACAAAGAATATTCATCTATCAAACGATAGAGCGTATCTTTCTTTTTCTTGCCAAATGGAATGATTTCAGCCACAAAAGAAGAACTAATCAACTCCGTCAATACCTGTGTCAAACCACCACCATTTGAAAGCTTCGTAAGTTTGATGATTTCTTTTCGGGTAAGCCCTTTCCATTTGGAAGACAAGGCTCTCACAACCGCAACATGGCGTTCATGTCCTTCATAAAGAGCCGCATACAGATTATTGAATTCATTTCTCAAAATACCATCTTTGTTGAAACAAAGCCGATTGATGATTTGAGTAGCAGACTCACCTTTGCGAATGTGCTGCAAGTAATGGGGAATCCCTCCAATAGACATGTACAATTGCAAGATTTGATAGTCGTCTAATCGAAGGTTGATGGCATCCAAATACTGCTTCACCTCACATAGTGTAAAGGGTTGCAAATGAATATACTCGGTAATTCGGTTGTGTAGCCCACCTTTGTTATTCACCACCTTACCAATCATCCAAGAAGCTGCCGAACCACAAATGACCACAATCATGTTTTGACGACTCGCCCAATCGTTCCACCAATAGCTAAATTCATTGAGGAAACCAGAGCGTTTGCTGGCTATCCAAGGAACTTCATCAAAGAAAACGACAGGTTTGTTTTCTGTTTTTGGAAGGGTTTTTAGATATGTTTTTAGCTCGGTAAAAGCGTCTGACCAATCCTTTGAGGTGGCAATTTTCAACGAACTACCACTAAAATCTTGTAGCTTCTGAGCAAATTTTTTGAGTTGATTCTTCTTATTGGAGTATTGTGTTCCCGTAAATTCAAAAACGATGCGGTCTTTGTAATGCTCTCTAATCAAATACGTTTTGCCCACTCTTCTTCTCCCAATAATCGTCAATAGCTCTGCTTTGCTCGAATTAGTAAGGCAGTCCAATTTTTCTCGTTCGTATTTTCTTCCTATCATATTTTCTATATTTCGCTTAATGTAGTAAAAATAGTAAGATTAAGCGAAATATAGAAATTTTTATCTCGCTTAATCTATGTTAAAAATAGACTTTGAGCGAGATAAAGGTTATTTTTTTCGTTTGAATTTGATGCAAACAATTGGATTCGTGCGTTTTATACAAAATTATTCACCGATAAAATAGCGAGTATAACCTTTGGTTTTGACTTGTTGAATAGCCTCATTGGTCAATCCTTTCATGGTTCTCTTTCCGTTTATACTACTCCTTATAGCAAGGAGTATCAGGTTTGGGAAAATCATTGGTGAGGGGCGAAGGGTTGAAGCTCAATACACCTACTTCAACAAATTTAGTTCATTCAAAAAAGTTTGTGACTTAGCTTTACTATGTTTGCATAACTAAAACGCAAACAAGACCCTACAAAATGAAAGAAATACTACTGAAATTTGGAATTAGACTGCCCAGAAGGTTGATAGCATTGTACAGTGCCCTACAAGACCAATGTGTAATGGAATACGAATTTGTTGGTGAGTCACAAGAAAGTGTGCGGGCAATTTTGAGAAGCGATAAATTTGACGAAGATTTTTGCCTTTTCTTCAAAGACCCATTTGGTTCTTTCATTGGCTTTTGGAAGATGGAGGAAACTGAATTTGACAAGAGTCCAGTTGTTTATTTTGGTAGAGACGGACAGTTTGGAGTATTGGCAGCTAATTTTGACGATTTCCTATCACTGCTTTATTTTGCGAGTGCCGAAAATTGGCAATTGTGCAAGTACATTGATTATTTGGAGGATGTGAAAATGTCGAAAAAGAGTGGAAGCAAAGCCCGTAAAATAGCTACTGCAATGGTGCCACAAGAAGAAATTGAAAACATAATAGAAAGGGTGAAAGACGAGGGTGAGGAGAGCTACAATAAAACCATAGGTTGGCTAAAACAAAACAATGTTCCAAAACCCAAAACGACAGATTTGTTCTCAATAATAGAAAGCACCTACAAAAACAACCCTAATCTTCAAGCGTTTGTTGATGGGAAAAAGTAGTGAATGTTCCCTTCCGAAGTTTGCTCTGCCTCAGCAGCGTGAATTGTCAAATAAGCTATTTTCTTAGTGGTTTCCACTTGCCCTTTGTAAAGAATACGTTGCCAAATTTAGGCGATTCAAAGACATAATAAAAAGACCAAATATTTCTATAGAGTGTTGGTTCTTCTTCTATTATGTGGTGCATACCTGACCTTTGTTTCACCCTAATTCTATCGCTTACGTTTCTTTCAATAAACTCGGCTTTGAAAGTATCGACTTTGACTATTTTTTCTTCATTTATTTGATAAAAAATGAACTCATCCTCATCCGTTATTTCAAATCTAAAATTTTCGTATTGCCAGTCTGCTTGATGCCCTGCAAATTTTGACCTGTCAATTATGTATTCACCATAAATATCCTTTTTTCTTACTTCCATTTTTGTGGTGAAATATTGCAGGATTGAAGCAAGGATGATTAGTCCAAATATTCCACCCCAAATAACCTTTAAAGCATCTCCAAAAAAATTCTTTTTGGAGATTGCCCAAACAATTAAGAATACTCCTGTCAATGGTAGAAGAATGAAAACAAAAAATAGGTTAAATCCAAATCCCATTTGAGTGGTTGGTTTAAGTAAAGAACATTACAAATCAAATAGTTAATAGCTATTTGCTGCTGTATTTTTGATTTTTTCAATTGCCTCAATTTCCTTTTCAAGATTTTCAGTACTTATCTCTTTTTGTTGTCCTTGTTGTTTAGCAAGTTCCTCCCAATCTTGGAAATACTTTTCTAACCTATTTGCGTGATTTACTTTATCTAAATATTTTACTGCCTGAATAACGCAATATTGATCATAAAACAGACTTGGCTCATTTAAATAGTAATCCAAGTATTTTTCTAAGTATTGATTTCCTATTTCATCATTGAAGTATGCTAAGGTTTTTGCGTATGTTTTCCCTGCATAACACACTTGACTTTTTAAGAGATGGATTCCAATGATGTCGATAAATTCCTTTCTACCTTAAAAAAAAAAAAAAAAAGCACCTGTCGAGCGGGTTCTCCAATTAAAATCGCCAAGGTTCTTTAGAATAATTTCATCGGATATTTCAGGAAGTATTCCAGCACACTTTTTCACCCACTCTTCATCCGTTTCGGTAAGGTTGAGGTAAAAACGAATTACCCATTTTTTGCGTAATAATTGATCAAGTTCAACTTCGTTTTGGTAATGCGTCAAATCTTCAAAAGGCGACTTATGTATTCCCGTCGCTCCTGCTGAATCCAATTTTATTCCATCGTCTAAATTTTCATTTTCCATATTTGAAAACTTTTTTAGTTGTCACCAACACCACCGATGCCATCTTGGGCGCAGTATTCTTTTTATTTTCCGAATAATTTGCTCCAAAATCCCTTCTTTTTCTCTTTCTGCTTCTCTTCTGTTTTTGAAATATTATGGCGTGTTTATTATAAGTTCAAAAGTAGTGGTCATTTTTTACGGATAAAGTTAACCTCAAAAAAGC
>JBGCDY010000012.1:0-4101 GCA_045105835.1 Chitinophagales bacterium | reverse complement strand
CTACCGACATCGCCGCCACAAACATGATGACAAAAAGTCCCGACATCATATCCGCATTGTTGAGTAAATCAGCGAGATTGTTTTGCTGTTTGAGGGTTTTCATCACAGGCGCAAATTCATCTGGGTCATTGGCGTATTTTGCATTGAAGGTATTAACGACTGAAGTTGCGGTTTCATCGTTGTAAGCCTTGTTTTTCAAATAACCCAAAACTTCTCCTGTTCCATCCTCCATGTCCAACATTCGCTGAGCATCCGTAATGTCAATCACCAAAGCCCCTCTATCCATTGCTGCCATTCCATAACGAATCGTGCCACTGATTTGGAAGTTTTGGAAGCTCATACTGCCATTCATAGTCGTCCCAAAATAGGTGACTTCATCGCCAATTTTTAGCCCCAATTTTTGAGCGAAATCGTGTCCAATCAAAGCGCCTCCTTTTTGCCGAGGTATATTACCACTGACGATGGCACTTTCGATGTTCATTCTTTGGGCTTCGCCACTGTCTTCTTCCAATAGATTGATTGCCATACCCGCAGCAGGTCCTTGCCCCTTCGAATTCCCCTCTTCATCAGGCACATCTATCAAGCCTCCAAAACGGGTTCGTTTGACCCAGTCCATTTGTGGGAACTCCTTTTGGAGAGATTCAATCAAAGCCCCTACTTCCAAGAGTGCCAAATCATTGGGCAATTGGTCTATGTTTTCGGCATAAGCTTTGGTCATCACCTTGACGTGTCCTGTATCAAAACGGGCATTTTGGTCAGTAATATCTCCCAATGCGCCCCTAATGTAACCGCTCAACAAAACGGTCAATGCCACTCCAATGCTGATGATAATGACGGGAAGAATGCTTCTGCTTCTATCTCGCAAAATGCCTTTCAGTAAGAACTTTATCATTTTACCAGTGAGTTTTGAGTTTGCGTTTGTATTTTGAATTTGAGTTTTATTGCAGTTTCCCCTTCAATGCTTCAACGGGATTCATGGTAGAAATCTTTTTGGCGGGTAAATAGCTCACAATCGTTGCGGAAAGTACCACGAGAAGAATAGTTCCTACAATCAATTGTAGTCCATAAACGGGGTAAATAACCTCTGAAATGGCAATACCCATATCCTGTGAGGAAGAAGCGTTGGGTATTGGGATTCCTGTATTTGCCAACCAAAGAAAAAGTGGAAGCCCGATAATACAACCCACAATGGTCGCAAAAATACTGTACATACTGCCTTCAACTGTAAAAATGCCAACGACTTGTGGGCGGGTCATGCCGAGTGCGATATAGGTTCCAATTTCTTTTTGCCGCCTAAAAACTGACAAAACTTGGGTATCAAAAATCGCCAAAAGCGCAATGGCTAAGAGCAAAAGGTACATAATCGAACTGCTTGCTTTTTTCATAGAAATGATTTCGGTGATGTCGCTCAACAATTCTTTCTGACTCTTATATGTCCAATCTCCTGCTTCTTTCGCTTCAAAACCTTCGTTGGTTACCAGCATTGTAGCATGGTTTTGCAGTCCAGTCATTTCCCAAAGGCGGTCAATTCCCATCCAAATTTGTCCTTTATCTACAGTTGGCACATCGGTATCAAAGATTTTGACCACCGTTAGATTGGACGCATCGAAAGTACCGTTTTTGTCTCGCCATCGAAGGAGCACTTCATCGCCTTCCTTCAATTTTGCAGCTTCTGCCATGCCTTTTCCCATCATCACAGGAATGCTTGCAGGGCTGTCTTTCAATGATTGGGTTGGTAATTTGAGTATCGTTTGTTGAAGGTCAATTCCTTTTAGTGCAACGGACAACATTCTTCCTTCTGGATAAATTGAAGCTTGACGAATCAAAATCGGAATAGTGTTTTTCGCCAAATTTGCACCAAATTCTCCATGCCCATCCTGCAAAGTGAATGGGTCAAAAGGGTCATAATCTTTGTGTAAAAGCTGTCCTTGACCATATTCCCAAGCGATGCTGTCGCCTTTGGCTTGTTGGTGCCAACCGTCCAACATTCCATTGAAGAAAATAATGAGGATGAAAGCAAATGCCAAGACTCCTACATTGAGCCAAGTCCGAAGTCCTGCACCGATTAAGTTTTTGTAGGCTAATTGAAATGCGAGTTTCATTGGTTGGTTATTTTAGAGACAAAAGAGGCAAGTATAAAGACATAAGAGAAGATATTTTGTAAGTCTTGTATCTCACGTCTTTTGTCTTACATCTTTTGTCTCATGTTTCACATCTAATTGAAGTTCATCCTCCTCTACTTTTCCATCCCTCAAATGCACAATTCTGTCAAGGTATTTCATCACTTTTTCGTCATGAGTAGAAAACAGAAAGGTAGTGTCCAATTCCTTGTTCAGTCGCTTCATAATCTTCAAAATGATATGGGCATTTTCGGCATCCAAATTGGCAGTAGGTTCATCTGCCAAAAGAATTTGCGGGCGTTTCACAATGGCTCTCGCTATCGCTACTCGTTGCCCTTCACCACCCGAAAGCTTGTCGGGCTTCTTTTGGGCTAATTTGGTCAATCCTACCCATTCCAAAGCTTCCATGACTCTTTTCTTGCGCTCGGCTTCGGGTCTGTTTTGGAGCAAAAGGGCAAATTCTATGTTTTCGTAAACGGTGTAAACAGGCAATAGATTGAAGACCTGAAAGATGAATCCAATGTGCTTGTTCCGCAATAAGGCGGATTCTTTGTGTGATAATTTGGCAATGTCTTTCCCCATCACTTTTGCAACCCCTTCTGTTGGGCTGTCCAAAGAACCAATGATGTTCAACAAGGTGGTTTTGCCCGAGCCACTCGGCCCTACGAATCCTGCAAATTCTCCTTTTTTGAATTGAAGATTGATGTCGTTCAATGCCGTAAATTCGCCTTCTCCTACGGGGAAACGCTTGACGACATGCTCTAATGAAATGATTGTTTCCATATTGCTATCTTTTGATTCTTAGTGGATACTCTTGATGGTTTGGTTTTCTGATGGGGCTTATTTATTCCTACGAAAAATAGATTCTTGTAAATTCTTGTTTAATGATTATAGACCAACATCACTCTTACTGCTGGTCCTGCAAACTGATTTACCAAATCATTTGGTCGAATACCTGATGTTGCAGAAGGTGTATAAGAAGTGATGACATAGCCTGTCAATTTTTTGAATTGATGTTCGTAGTTCACTGCAAAGGTGACCTCTTTTGCATTCCAATTGTAGGTGAAAACAGAACTTATATTATCCGAAAAACCGAGAGGATAAGTGATGGCAGTGGCGGTGACAATAAGAGTGTTTTTAGATGTCAATTGTTTCTCATCAAAGCTTATCAAAAGGCTTTCGAGTATTACATTGAGTCCATTCCCTATTCCAAATGTATAATCTGCACCTAGGTTGAACAAGGTTTGATTGGTCCAAAAACCAAGGTTTTCGGTTTTGTGAATCCACGCCCCTTCAAACCACAAACCGATGCCCAAATCCCATTTGCCGTCTATTCCAATTCTGTCCTCTGGAATTTCTTCAAACAAAGGAATAAAAGCCAAACCTTCGGAGGTAGCATTTCGGTGATGATAGGACACTGCAATTTCTCCTTTTGAAGTCGGGTACTGTATGCGCCCTCCAAATTCAGGAATTTTTCGATTGGTTTGGATTGCGTCAAAACCCCTCGTTTTTTCATTGCCGTACAATCCCCACAACCAGATATTGGCATTGTTCAAAAAATAGTAGCGCCCCAAAACACCATAAACGCCATTGGTCAATTGCAGTGGGTCACGAGGGTCTATTTGGTTGAACCATTGAAGGGGGCGAAGAATGCTGGCTGAACCAAAATCAATCTTTTGTAAGCCAACTCTTAATTCCAATTGCTTACTGGTATATCTTGCCCACAAACGATAAGGCTGTGTATCAAGGTGAATGGTACTGGATTTGGGGTGGTGGGCAAACATAGAGCCTGTGATATTGGCAGAGGCTTCAAAATCAAAGGATTTCGATTGGGTGCTATCCAAAGATATTTTGTAGTTCAGTTCGGGTATGTAGCGCACGCCCAAAAACAATTCCATTTCGTTGTCGGGTGCATAGCTGCCAACTAGTGAAACTTGCCCATCAAATTCTACTTTGTTTTGTGCGAATCCATTGAAGGAAA
>JBGCDY010000011.1:0-2939 GCA_045105835.1 Chitinophagales bacterium | reverse complement strand
CAAACTCTTGCCCATGACTCCCAAGCCAAAAATACCAATATCGGTCATTGTGTTTGTGTTGTTTTTTAAGTGGTAAGACAAAATTGGTTTGAATCAATATGGTTGTTAACCTTTTGATAACAAGTAACTTGAAGTCCATCTTCTCGCATCCTATTTCTGTCTTCTTACTTATCTAAAAATAAATCCTTTGTTTAATTCGTCATCAGGATCAAAACAAAATGTATGTTGTCCTGTAATATACGCCATTCCTGAAACTTTGGGAACGACTGCCTCATATCCCCCAAATGTAGTAATTTCGGTGACTTCCACATCCATGCAAGTGTCCAAAATGCTTTCTATGCGAATGGATTGGTTCATGGCTATTTCGTTTCGGCTGAAATGCAAGGCTGCACGTCCACTGACTCCCGTTCCTGTGGGTGAGCGGTCGACTTCTCCTTCTGCAAAAATGCAAACATTGCGGCTGTGGTGCTGTGGGTTTTGGGCTGCGCCAATGAAAATGGTGCCGTATAGAAAACCCAAATCTGCTTCAAAAGGATGCACAATGTCAAACTGTTCCATCACCGCATATTTGATGCGCCGCCCCCAATCTATCAGTTGGTTGTAACTGTCGGGAGTCAAGTCAATGCCGAGTTTTGAAGCATTGCAGTAAGCATAAAATGCGCCGCCAAAGGCAATATCGAACTCGACTTTGCCTATCCCTTTTACTTCGATTTGCTGGTTTTTGAGGTAAACAAAAGAGGGAACATTTAAGAAAGAAGCCTTCTCGACCACGCCTTTTTCATTCCGAAAGGCAGTCGCTCGGACTCGTCCCGCAGGAGTGTCGAGCTTCAATACTGGATTTTGAGCATCGCTTTGTATCATGCCTGTGTCAAACAATACTTTGGTGAGTGCAATAACGGCATGACCGCACATGGTACTGTAGCCTTCATTGTGCAAGAAAAATACGCCAATATCTCCGTCTTTTGTGCTTGGTTCGGTGAGAATTGCACCGTATTGGTCGGCATGACCACGGGGCTCCCACATCAGTCCCGTTCGTAGGTGGTCGTAGTGTTTTTTGAAGTAAGCCCGTTTTTCTAAGATGGTATTGCCTTTGATTTTGGGCAATCCACTGGTGATGATTCGGAGAGGTTCACCGCCTGTGTGGGCATCTATGGTGTGGATTTGTAGCCAGTTTTCGGGTGGCTTCCAAGTGAGTTTTTGGAGGGGCATGGTGGTCTGAATTTGTTAAACGAAAATACAAAGAACAGAAATTTTTAGAATTTTTGTTCTTTTACGCTTGACAAATATAGTTTTTTTGGAGCGTTGATTTTCTGATTCTTTGACAAGTTTTGTGGAGTAAATAAAGACTACGGTAGTTTGATTTTACAAAAGAATAATTATTAGCGAAATAGCTGCCTAATCTTCAAATAGATAAACTACCGTAGTCTCATTTTGGAGTGTTGGTTTTTCGCCTCTACTTCAAAATCAATTTTTCGGTGTGTATTGCGCCATCTCTATAAAGAACGACAAAATACAAACCTTCCAAGTATTCTTCAAACTCAATAACCTGTTTGTTTGCAGTTTTGTAGGTTTCATAATTTTTGACAATTTGTCCAACACTATTGTAAATTTTTAATTCGTCAAAATTGATAGATACAGGAAATTCTACGATGCCATTGGAGGGATTGGGGGAAATGATGTGTTGTTCTGGAAGAAAATCAGGAATGGAAGTGGTGATAGAGTTACAACCATAACTGTTTGTAGCCCCCCAGATGGGTATTCCATTTTCTTCAACACAACCGAGTAAATCAAAACCCGCAGAAGCAGGATTGAACAAAGTTTTTGAACCCAATCCTTCAATAACGATGATTGAACCGAACCACTCTGTGATGTCTGGTTCATCAATGCTTTGATATTCAAAGGATTTTACTTCTTCTCCATTGTCCAAAGTTATGGTTTCAATGGCGACGCATTCGTGGTTATAGGTGTTTAACTCGAATGTATTGTTAGAGCCAGAGTCAATGCGTGACAATGGCACTATGTCCCCTAACCCAACAGTGAAATCATACAATAAAACTTCGGTATATTCTTCAGCCCCATCATGAAAATAGAGTCCATATACTTTTCGTTCTTCTATATTTTCTCGTAGATACCATGAGGTTTGGTATTCTTCACTAAGTGTAAAAGGTCCAACATAAGGAAGGTCAAAATCCTTCTCCATTATTGACCTTGATGAAACTTTCTGCCATTCGACTTCATTGATGGTGGTGTCTTTGGTAATGTAGAGTCGCTGACCATCTTTGTAGGGGACAATTCCAGTCTCACCATTGTAAGCAGAGGTGTAGATATCCCAAGATTTGTTCTTCTGTAACATGGGCTTGTAGTCTTGTCCATGCATAGTGAATGATGCGAAAAGCAAAAATGCTAAAATTAATAAATTCTTGTTCATTGTGTTTTGAATTTAAAAGTGTACAATTTTGCCAATTCGATCCCATTCAAAAATAAGCATTAATAATGAATAATGCAATTCAATGTTTAAAAAACTATCTTCAACAATAAATTCTTGTCAATATTTGGCGACATTTGGGGATAAAACAAAAACACTGCAAAATGAAACAAACTGCAATCTTCCTCATCAGTTGTTTGACTCTTTTAGTGGGCTGCAACAATGCTTCTACCTCGAAAGATGAAATCCAAGCGGAAATACATGTAGAACACCAATCTGATAATGATTCCTATGTTAATCCTTTCATCGGTACAGGTGGGCACGGACACACTTACCCTGGAGTAAGCGCACCTTTTGGGATGATACAGGTGAGTCCAGACACCCGTTTGGAAGGTTGGGATGGTTGTTCGGCGTATCATTACAGCGATAGTTTGATTTATGGATTTAGCCATACGCATTTGAGTGGAACAGGAGTATCGGACTATGGCGATGTTTTGTTGATGCCAACAGTAGG
>JBGCDY010000010.1:0-3361 GCA_045105835.1 Chitinophagales bacterium | reverse complement strand
GGCAGATTTAATGAAAAATAAGCTGATTTCGCTTAAAAAACAAGCAATTAAATTCAGTGTGCTTCCTTTCTATTATGGCTTCCTGTTGAAAGCTGCCCATTTGCCAAACTCATTTTTCTATAAACCAGTAACAGGTGTGTGGCATCTTTAGCTTCAATAGGAGGCTCCAATTTCGTCAATAACTTCTTTGCAGCGACTTCAACCGCTATGTTTGGATAATGATGGTCTCTTGCAAAATGCACAAATTTCATCACCATAAAAGCATTGAACCAATTGAAGAAACGGATTTTGAAGCTTTCAAAGTTACGTGTATTTCCTCTAATTTCTTTTAATTTCTCTTCAAAATTAATTTGCAATAGAAAGTGAAAAATAGGCTCTGGTAATGTTTTAATGAGTTCTGGAATGCTTTCTAAATCGCTTTGGTAATAATCAGCTAATAGAAGAAAAAACGTCTTCAAATCTACAAAAGATTGAGGGTGATAAGTTTGGTAAATGGGAGAGGAGTCGGATTGCTGTAATATATCTGCAATGGCTTTGCCTGTTCCGAAAGGTACACGGTCAGAAATACGGGGTGATGGAATGACTTTCGTTGTATTCAATTCCGAAAAATAACCCAAAGGGGTGAATTTGTGTAGGAAATAAAAATCCTCTCCTGCTTTGCGGCGATTCATGCCCCCTTGTTTTTGGTAGGCATCTGCACGCACTGCCATACTCGAACCAATGGTCTGAAATGCCAATGGAAAACCTGCCCATTTTTGGGCTTCGATATAATACCGCAAATGTAGCTCGTACTGAACGATGGCTTGGTAAACTTCCCCCGAAAACTCATTCCCTTCTATAGGATGCTCAAAATGAATGCTACAAGCCTGCGTTTTGGGATTTTGCAGAAAATGAGCCTCTAATGCTTCAAAATAATTTCTATCACACTGACTGTCTGCATCAAAACAGGAAATAATTCCCTTTGGATTACCTATGCTTTTAAAACGTTGAACGGCTTCGTCCATCCCAATTTTGCGAGCCAAACCCACTCCTGCATGTTTAGAAGGGAGTTGAGCATGGTGGCGTATCAAAAACTGAATCCATTGGAGGTCTTGCTCCATAGCCCATTTTTGGGCGATATAGAAAGTTTGGAGATTTTGTTTTTGGATGTCAATGGGTGTTTTATTGGAGTTATTGATGATGACAATCACCTCTACTTTGTTTTTTGGAGGGTGGCAGTTGGCGAGTGATTGCAGACTTCTGATGAGTTGTGTTTCATTGAAACAAGGAATCACCACAATGATACCCAAATCGTTTACAGGTTTTGAATTTTGAGATTCTGTGTCAGGTTTTGAAGATTGCAAGATTTTAAGTTTTGTTTGGAAATATGTACTTTTAGGGAAATTGAAATGCAAAATACGGATAAACGATGAAATTAAATCTTGATTTAGCTTGCCCGAGTAAGCCCGAATGGATTGCTGCGGTGATGGACGATTTTAGTAGTTTTTTACAAGACCATGCAGACTGTGAGCGCAAGGCTTCTTCGATGGCAATGAGTTTTGTGGCGAAATATCCCAATCGTGTGGAAATCATACCTGAGTTGATTGCAACGGCAGTGGAAGAATTGGAGCATTTTCAGCAGGTCTATGCTTTGATGGAAAAAAGAGGCATACAGTTGGCACATCAGATTAAGGGTGATCTTTATGTACAGCAATTATTGAAGTTTTGCAGACACGGAAAGGATGATCGGTTTATGGACAGGTTGTTATTGGCTTCTGTTGTGGAGACTCGTGGAGCAGAACGTTTTAGGATGGTTTCGGATGCGCAGGATGACCCCGAAATGCACCGTTTTTACAAAATACTTTGGGCTTCGGAAGCCAAGCACGGGCATATTTTTGTGAAAATGGCGTTGAATTATTACGACAAAGATGCGGTATACAAGCGTTTGGCAGAATTTGTGGAGGAAGAAGGTAGGGTAATCAATGGTTTGGAAATTCGTGCAGCACTTCATTAGTCAGTAAATACTGGAATTTTGCGTATTTGCGGAATAATCAAGATATTTCGTGGGAAAAAAACCTTGGTTTCTGAACCACAAAAGGCACAAAAAATATTAGTTTTTTGTGCCTTTTGTAGTTCAAATTTTTGTGCTGATAGATTATTTAAAATGATAGTTGAAACTTGCTCTCAATCCAATCAACAAACGGTTGGAAGTATTGGTGGTTGGAAAGACAGGTTTGTTCTTAGCATCTGAACTGGTACTAAGACTGGTGCGTGCGCCAAAGGTCAGGAAGTAGTTTTTGTTGAGGTAAAAATCATAATCCAAGCCCCATACAAAACCCCAACTGCTCAACTGCAATAGGTCTTCTTGTACGATTGGGTTTTCGATATTGATTTCAGCAGATTTCAACATACCATACTGAATACCTGCAATGTAATTGATAACCAAAGGTTGTTTGGTCAAGGAGAACATTTTTTGATTGCGGTATTTCAAGAGAACTGGAAAATAGGTATAATTTAAGTTGATGTCTGTATTGGTTTTGCTATTGGAAGCAGCAAAATTTCGACCTTGCTTGGCGAATTTTTGTCCTTGCTCGGAGTTCACAACCCATTCTACTTGTACTCCCCATCGGTCACTAAATTCATAGCCCATGGCAAGTCCATAAGTATGTCCAAAATCCAATTGGTGAATCAAATTGCTGTTTTGTGAGAAAGCGTAATCTTTCAGCGCAGGGTTGAGTATCCAGTTATTGTGTGCAGATGCAAAACTTCCGATGTGAAAGCCTCTGGTCATGCCCAACTGTTGGTTGTAGCGAGACATAATGCCTTCTTTGTCAGAGCTTGCAAAATGGTCATTGTCTATATCATTAACATCAATAGGCAAATCTGCTATTGTTCCAGCAGGTAATCCTTCAATGTTTGAAATCTCCAATCCTTGATCTCTACTTGTCAATTCACCCAATGATGTATCGGTAAGAGTAGAAGGAGTGTTGTGAAATGGAGATAAATTGTAAAGCTCAAAATAGTGAGTATGATTTGAGATCTTTTTTGTTTCGACTCCCAATAAGTTGGCAGCGAAATAAAAAGGTGTATTAACGGGCTTGAGCTCCAAAATAGAATAAAAATGAGGAGAGGAATTACTACCGTCTGCGCCAGACGAATGTGTGTGTACAGTACTTGGTTCTTCTTCCAAAACAATAGCAATGTTGCTGCTACCGCTTGTGGTTAAGTCATTTGTATGTGTCTGTACTGTGTTTGAGTTGTGATTTGTATACCTGTTTTTCTTAAATGATGAGTGTTTTCTTTGAGATAATAAATCGTAATCGGGTGAAAACGGGGTCAAGACAGCATGAGGCATATACCTCATGTTGTTGCCTTGCGGTAT
>JBGCDY010000009.1:0-6665 GCA_045105835.1 Chitinophagales bacterium | reverse complement strand
TCAAAAACCAATAAAGCAAGGCCTGTATTCCTGTTGGCACAAAATGTAGTAAGTCCTGTTTTTGAAGCTGGTAGGCACTGTTGGTCAATGTTTTGGCATAAAAATAAATCAACGGACCAAATGCGAAGGAGTAAAAAATGGGCTGGAAATAGAAGTCTGGATTCTGTTCATACACATGGGCAACTTTGTAGAAACTGTCTATCAGCCACAGCGAAAAACTCAATAATAGCAAACTCAGGAACTTATTGGGTAAAGGATTTCGTTGGTAAAAAAACAGTAGCAAGGCTGCAAAAATGCCTTGGGCAATGATTGCACCTGATAGCAGGACAGGTAGGGTAAAGGGAATACTCATGTTTCTTTGGGAAATAATGCCAAATTGATACTCCAAAGATAATTTTTTCGCTGATTTTTTTGTTCACTCTCCAACAAGGCAAGTCCTGTTTTTTATTGGGTAGAAGATAAATCCGTACAACACTTCACAAACCATTTGTCATACATTCTCATACTCCACATTTTTACGTACTTTTGTACCTCAGGAACGCTACAAAAATAAATTACATTTTTTTAATAGAACCTACCCCAACCCCTTCCAAAAGGGGAGTAAAGGTTGTAATTTATTTTTTCCGCATTCCTTAATGCCAGCTATTATGGCATTTCTTGTGAGAAGAAAAAAGAATTAACAACGAAGAAGAACAGCAATGAAAGTCTCTTACAACTGGATAAAAGATTATTTAGACATAGATATGCCCGTCGAAAAAGTGGGCGAAATATTGACGGATACGGGCTTGGAGGTCGAAGGAATCGAAAAAATACAATCCATTGAAGGTGGATTGGAAGGCTTGGTTGTGGGTTTGGTCAAAACAGCCGAACAACACCCCAATGCAGACAGACTTCGAGTGACGACAGTAGATGTAGGCGCAGGTGAAGATTTGCAGATTGTGTGTGGTGCGCCCAATGTTGCGGCAGGTCAAAAAGTGATTGTGGCTACAGTTGGGACAAAATTGTATCCGACCAGTGGAGAGCCTTTCAGCATCAAAAAAGGAAAGATTCGAGGAGAGGTCTCTATGGGGATGATTTGTGCCGAAGATGAAATTGGAATCGGTACAGACCACGATGGAATTGTGGTTTTGGCAGAAGATACACCTATCGGCAAAGCAGCGAAAGAAGTCTATGAAATGGAGGACGATTACATGATTGAAATCGGCTTGACTCCCAACCGTTCGGATGCGATTGGTCATGTAGGTGTGGCGAAAGATTTGGCGGCGGCATTGACGATTCACCACGGATTTACAGGAAGTGTGCAAACACCTGACGTAAGTGCTTTTGCAGTGGACAACCACGATTTGGAAATTCCCGTAACGGTAGAAAATACAGAGGCTTGTCCCCGTTATGCGGGTGTGAGCATCAAAGGTGTGACCATCAAGGAATCTCCCGAATGGCTGCAAAACCGTTTGAAAGCCATTGGAGTACGTCCAATCAGCAATATTGTAGATATCACCAACTTTGTTTTGCACGAATTAGGACAACCCTTACATGCTTTTGATGCAGATAAAATCAAGGGTGGAAAAGTAGTGGTAAAAACGTTGCCGCAAGACAGTGTTTTTGTGAGTTTGGACGAGCAAAAACGCAAACTGCACGAAGAAGATTTGATGATCTGCAATGCAGAATCTGGCGGAATGTGTATTGCAGGGGTTTTCGGTGGACTTCATTCTGGAGTCAGCGACACGACCACCAATATTTTCCTTGAAAGTGCTTGTTTCCATCCTATTCGCACCCGTCGAACGGCTACTCGCCACAATTTGCGAACAGATGCGGCACAGCGTTTTGAGAAAGGAGTAGATCCAAACAATACGGTTTACGCCTTGCAACGTGCAGCTTTGTTGATCAAAGAATTGGGAGGTGGTGAAATCGCTTCCGACATTGTGGATGTGTATCCTACAAAGATACAACGCCCAGAAATCGTTTTGACCTATCGCAATTTGAACCGCTTGGTGGGAATTGAGATTCCTCGCCCTACGGTAAAGCAAATTTTGGCGGCATTGGAGATTGAAGTCATCGCCGAAACGGACGAAGCTTTGACGGTCAAAATAGGCACGAACCGAACGGATGTATTGCGAGAAGCGGATGTGATTGAAGAAGTTTTGAGAATTTATGGCTTCAACAATGTGCCAATTCCAACGACTTTGAATTACAGTCTGATATTTAGTGAAGGGATTCGACCAGATGAAATCCGCAATTTGGTGTCGGACTATTTGGCGAGTGCAGGGCTGAATGAAATGATGGGAACGTCCATCACCAATTCGAGTTATTACGATGAGGAAGACAAGGGCTTGGTCAAATTGATGAACAGCCTGAACGCCAACTTGGATGTAATGCGTAAAAACATGTTGTTTTCGGGTTTGGAGGCTATCAACAACAACCAAAATTACCAAAACGATAGTTTGCGCCTGTTTGAATTCGGAAAAACCTATTTCACCTACGTCAAAGAAGACGGCAATCACTATGGGGAAAACGACCATTTGACGATTTTCATTGCAGGAGAAACCATTGAAGAAAATTGGCGTACTGCCAAAACCCAAAGCTCATTTTTTGACCTAAAAGACTTGGTTAACAATCTTTTGGCAAGAGTGGGAATTACCCGTTTCCAAAAACAGTATCTCGAATCGGAGCATTTTGGTTATGGACTTCAATACAAGCAAGGCAAACGAGGATTGGTTGATTTTGGATTGGTTCACCCAAAGATTTCCAAGAAATTGGGCGTGAAAGGTGAGGTGTTTTATGCAGACTTCAATTGGAACAATGTTTTTGAAGCCTTGAAGTCGAACAAACTCTATATCAAAAACTTACCAAAATACCCAAGCAGTCGACGTGATTTGGCATTGTTGGTGGACAAAGAGGTGCAGTTTGGTCAAATTGAGCAAATTGCCTTGAAGACGGGCAAAAATGTCTTGAGTTCTGTTGGTTTGTTTGACATCTATGCGGATGAAGCCAAATTGGGCAAAGGCAAAAAATCTTATGCGGTGAGTTTTGTATTCCAAGATGAACGCAAAACCATGACCGACAAGGAGATTGACAAAATCATGAAGAAAATGATTCAGCAATATGAGCGTCAATTGGGGGCGAGTTTGCGGTAGAGTTTTGTAATTTTTCATGAAAAAAGGTGAAATTAAAAACACAAAGCCTCACTTTATTCTACTTCAATTTATGGGTGGAATAAGGTGAGATTTGACTTATAACTAATTCAACACAAAAATCTTAAATGAATAAACACTTGCTGAAACCCACCAGTCTACTGAACTAACCCACCAAGCCAACAATCACCCTTCACTAATTAACCAATGTCATGAAACAACTCGACAACATTATCACCAAAATGAATACTATTTTGGGAGATTATATGGAATTAGAACAGCAATACTTGCAAGTTGTAGAAGAAAGGAATATATTGAAGCGGCAAATCTCAGAACAAAAAGCTGATATAGAACTGCTAAAAGAGCAGTCAGACCTATTGAAGCTCGTGAAGGGAACCAATCTGTCGAAGGCAGATAGCGAGGAGGTAAAGGATTTGCTCAATGACTTTATCGGTCAAATAGACAAATGCTTATCCACCTTGAATAGCTAATGAACAAACAACAATTAAATATAAAAGTAGAGATTGCAGATAAACCGTATCGCCTTCAAGTAAGTCCTGAGGATGAAGAATTTGTACGAACAGCAGCAGATTACATCAAACAAAAGATGAAGGAGATGAAAGGGCAATACTCGTCGAGCGAAAAACAGGATTATCTAGCAATGGTTTGCTTGCTGATTTGTGTGGATTTGTTGAAGCAAGATAGACAGCAAACCGAGAAGAACAAACAATTGGAAGATAAACTATCACAATTGGACGGTATTTTGTCCAATTTTTTAGAAGAAAAAGGTTAGACCATTTTTTTCATCACAAATGTATAAATCCCCCGATATGGATATAGGACTTTTTACCATTATCGGCTTAGTGATTGGCATTTTATTGGGCTTTTTTGTGGGTAAGTTCATTACCGACAAATTAGCTACTACAAAAATAGAAACTGCTGAAAGCGAAGCCAAAAGATTGATTGCAGAAGCTGAACAGAAGGGTGAGGTGGCAATCAAAGACAAGGAACTTCAAGCTGAAAAGACTGCTCAAAAAATTGTCTCGAATGCAGACCATAAAGTAAAACAACAATACAAAAAGTTGGATGGTGATAAACGAGAGCATTGGAAACAAGGGAATCAACTGAAACAAGACCTCAATGCCCTAAAGCAGAAAACGGACAGTTTGGATAGGAGAGAACGGGAATTGAAGAAGAACCGAACTGCTTTGGAGGAAGAATTGGAAAACACGAGAACGAAGAGACAAGAACTAAGCGAGACTCGCCAAAACTTGAAGAAACGAATCAAAGAAGTTGAGAAACAGAGAGATAAACTGAACCAAGAATACCAAAGAGAACTCGAAAAAGTAGCAAATCTAACCGTTGAAGAAGCCAAAGAACAATTGATTCAAAGCACAGTAGAAGAAGCCAAATCTGAGGCAATGGCTCATGTGAAAGACATCATGGCTGAAGCCAAATTGAAGGCAAATAGAGAGGCAAAGAAAATCATCATTCAAACCATTCAACGTACTGCTGCTGAACATACTATCGAAAATACGGTTTCTGTGTTCAATCTTGAAAGCGATGATATCAAAGGGCAAATTATTGGTCGTGAAGGACGAAACATTCGTGCTTTGGAGGCAGCTACTGGTATCGAAATCATTGTGGACGATACACCTGAGGCAATTGTGATTTCGGGTTACGACCCTGTGCGTAGGGAAGTTGCACGACTTTCGCTCCAACGTTTGGTGACAGATGGACGGATTCACCCAGCAAGGATTGAAGAAGTGGTAGCAAAAACCCGCAAACAGCTCGACCAACAAATCAATGAGATTGGTGAACGAACGATTATTGACCTCAATATTCACGGAATGCACCCTCAATTGATTAAGACTGTGGGACGTATGCGTTTTCGTTCTTCTTATGGTCAGAATCTTTTGGAACACTCTATTGAGACGGCTCGCCTTTGTGCGGTCATGGCAGCAGAGTTGGGAATGGGTTCTAATACCATCAAATTGGCAAAACGTGCTGGACTTTTGCACGATATCGGAAAAGTTCCACAGGAAGAAACGGAGTTGTCTCATGCTCTTTTGGGAATGCAGTGGACACAAAAATACAAGGAACATGCTGCGGTCTGCAATGCGGTAGGTGCTCACCACGATGAGATTGAGATGCAATACATTATCTCTCCTATCGTTCAGGCTTGTGATGCGATTTCGGGTGCGAGACCTGGTGCAAGACGTGAGATTTTGGAGTCTTACCTCAAACGTATCAAAGACCTCGAAAACTTGGCGATGGATTTTGACGGTGTCGAAAAGGCGTATGCGATTCAGGCGGGGCGTGAGCTTCGTGTGATTGTAGAAAGTGAAAATGTACCTGACAATATTGCAGAAGATATTTCTTTCCAAATCTCCAAAAAAATCCAAGATGAGATGCAGTATCCTGGTCAAATCAAGGTGACGGTGATTCGCGAAACAAGAGCCATTACTTTTGCTCGATAAACGATTTAATATTTTTTGATAATCAGAGTCCATAAAAGCACATTGTTTTTATGGGCTTTTTTTGTGCACTCTCGCCTTTTTCTTTAGTGATTCAATACCTATTTATTTTGGCCCGTATTATGTGTATATATCACTCTTCTAAAGCTGTTTAAAAAGCAAGTATGAATATCAATCCCTATACATTTTTCGCTTAAAAACTTATCGAAACCTACATTTTTCTAACATTATTTAAAGAAAACATATAATTTAAAAAACAAAATGTAATTAAATGTAAAATAATTAATTACTTAGCTACAGAAACTATTACTTTACTGCAACAAATTGCTGTAATTACAGTAAAATGATATAAGCTAAGTTACCAACAACTACCAAAACAGTCTATACATAGTTATATTCAATAAAAATCATTGTAAGGTTTAATTTTTAACTATATCCACCCAAATTCAAAAGTATGTACTACTAAAAGAAATTAACTTATCATGCGACTGTTGCTACTACTATTAACGGGTTTTTGTTTCCTTACCCTTTCTTCGACTCTACAAGCGGATATCAAATTAGTATTATTGGGCATTGTTTTACAAAAGGATAGTTTACATCCTGTCCCAAATACAAAAATTTGTATTACTACAAAGTTTTCTAAAGAACATACTTGTTTTACCACTCTTGCTGATGGTTATTTTAAATTCCCATTGGAAGAAGACAAAGAATATGTGGTAGAACTATTGAATGAAAAAAACGACGTTTTGGATAGCAAAAAAATATCTACATTTGGCAAAGATGATCCAGAAACGATGCACTTGATTTTTGAGTGCAAACGTTAACTCGACCTCTTTCTTAATTCCGAACACTTTCACAACTAATTCGCTTGGGTAATCAATTGTAAGTAAGAAGACAGAAAAGAGATGTAAGAAATGAGGCTTCAAACCCTTAGGATCATTAACAATCTTATTGATTGAAGCCAATCTTCTTCCACTACATTATCTTGTCAAAAACAAGTCGATTACCCAATGCTATATCCCCTTCGACAACAGCATGTTTTTTTTACCTACAAAAC
>JBGCDY010000008.1:0-3565 GCA_045105835.1 Chitinophagales bacterium | reverse complement strand
AAGCCTCTTATGAGGTAGAAAATGTCACTCCTAATGAATGGACAGAGAAAACATTAGAAGCTTGTTGTTTGAAGATTTTTCCTGCAATAGTGGTTGATATTGACGAGTTTTTTGAAGCAATTCCTCATGTATTGGCTGACTTTTTTCTTTTCTTGGATGCGGAAGGACATATTCAGAATGGAAAGCAGTTGAGCAAGCATGTAATGGATATTGCATTGAATATTAAACGTGCATCTCAAAATAAAGAAAATTGGTGCTTGGGAAAAGCGTACACTATGTATGCGATGAGGAGGTCTGATTATATTTTGGAGACTCCATCATCTTCAAATGATATAGCAATAACTCAAGTTAGGTTAAATGAACTGATGGTAATGAGTTATGTGCTTGAAGAAGTACAAGGAAAAGGTCGAGATGCGGAGGAAGTGGCAGACGAATTGCCCAGTTCAGAATTTATTTACCTAATGCCTGTATTTCTTGGGCAAGAAGATTTGGCAGAGTTTTCAGACCCCATAGTAGCGAAAGAAACTTCTGATTACATAGCTCAGGAACTTAAAAAAGGGCGAGAGATGCAGAACATCATGGAGGAGCTTACTCCTGCAAAAGAGCTACTTGCGCTTTTTATAATGAAAAGAAGTATGGAGCAAGAAGGCTTAGATTTTGATACTTTGGTAAATTTAAGACCTGGTGAGCCTATACCTAAGCCTCGAACTCCAAAAACAAATCCTATACCATTTGATGCCATAGTTGAAGAGGAAAGGAACAATAGAATAACACATTCGAGCGAACCCAAAATCAGTAGAAACGCTCTTTGTCTTTGTGGCAGTGGCAAAAAATACAAGCGATGTTGTGGCAAGTAGCGACTTGTTTTAGAACCCCAACATAAACTCCACCAAATTCACCTCCGTGTCCAATTCCAGTTTTTTGCGGAGGCGGTAGCGTCCTACCTCCACGCCTCGCACCGAAATATTCATCAAAGGAGCAATCTCTTTGGTCGATAGATTCATGCGGAGGTAAGCACAGAGTTTGTGGTCTTTGGGCGAAAGTTGGGGGTAAGTTTCGCGGAGGCGTTTGAGGAAATTGCTGTGAACTTGGTCGAAATGAAAAGCAAACTGTTCCCAATCTTCATCCAAACGAGCATCTTCTTCAAAAATACGAATCAACTGCTTGATTTCCTTTTTCGTAGTCGCCTCCGAAGTCGTTTTTGATAGTTTATCCAGTTCCTTACGGACGGTGGTTAAAATTTCATTTTTCTGCACCAAATGCAGTGCCACTGTTGCTAATTTCTGTTCTTGATGACCAATCTCCGCCTCTAACTTTTCATTTTTCAAGTCGGAAATGGTACGCTGTGATGCTTCCACAATCTTTTGATGCTCTTCCTCTTGTCGCTTTTGTTCAAACAAGAGTAGTTCCGTTTCTTTTTTGTGCTGTTGGCGAGGAATCAAAATCAAGCTGCCAATCAACGCCAGTATAGCGGTTATATACATCGCATAAGCAGTATTCGTTGCATACCAAGGCGGAGCAATCTCAAAAGAATAGGTGCTTATTTCGCTATTTCCTCCTAATTCATTGACTACCCTGACCTTGAATGTGTATTCTCCTGCACTCAAATTGGTGTACTCTTTATCCGTTTTGAGTGTCCAGTCTGACCATTCTTTATCCAAACCTTCCAAAAAATATTGATAATGTACCCGTTCTGCATCCTCATAACAGGTAGCTGCACAGTGAAAACGAAAAGCACTCACCTCATTTGGGAAAATAGGAATATTGTCAACAGTCTGATTAAGTTCTACCCCATTCTCACCTGTAAAATGGCCTCCAAAAATCAAACTGTCCTTTTCGCCTTCCAAATAAACCTCATCCACAACCACTTGTACCAAACTATCTCCATACGTTTTTTTTGAAGGATTGAAGTGAATAAAACCCTTTTCTGCCCCAAAAAAAACATTGTTTTGATCATAAGGATAAATGTATTCAAAACCACCTACCAGTTTACCTTTCAATTCAGGAAAGGCTCTTTTTTTGACCTCCTTTTCTAAGCCTCTATCCTTCAACTGCAAAAGCCCTACCTCTTCATTGGTCACAAACCAAATGTTTTTTTGAGGGTCTTCTACCAATCTTTTGACCTGATTTTGAGCGCCAAGGAGTTCATTGTAGGTCGGATACACTTCAAAACTATCCTTATCTTCTTCGTATTGGTAAATGCCTTTTTCACCTGCAAAAATGACACCATCGCCAATATTAAAAACATGGTTGAAGAGGTTGGAAGGCAAACCCGCATTTGAATCGTAAAATTGAACTTCTTCAATGGCTGTTTTTTCTTCCTTCAAAAGCACTTTGTAAATACCTCGATAGGGATGTGCTACCCAAACAGTGCCATTTTCGTCTGCTGCTATGATTCGACAAGAAGCCTCCAAGTTTTCGAGTTTTTTGCGAAAAGCCCACTTGTCATTCACTTCTTCAAAAAGCATCAGACCTTCGTAATACCCTACTATCAAAGACTGTTCTGATGATTTTAAAAATGACCAAACTCCGTTTTTGCTTGATATTTTTATGGCTCGATTTCCTTCAATCCTGAACGTTCCTTCATGATGTCCCAGCAATAATTCGTCTCCTACTACTTGCAAAGCCCACACTTGTCCCGCTGTATTTTCTACCATTCGAAAGCCTTCTTGTTCAAAGGCAAAAGGATCGTAATAATCTTTCCAATCCGTATAATAAACTCCATGAGAAGTGCCAAAATAAATCTTGCCATCATGAATTTGAGCCGAATAAGCTGTTCCTTCCTGTTCTTCATCAGGATACAAAATGGTAAAAGGTGAGTTGGTCCTCAAATAGTCGATACCATTGTCCAAGCCGAGCCAAAGGTTGTTGTTTCGGTCAGTAAAAACACTCAAGACATTGTTGTTTTGCAATCCTGTTTTTTTGTTCAAATGGTGTATTACCCGTCCACTCTTGTTGATGGTGACCAAACCATCCATTGAAGTCGCCAATGCAAAATGTCCATTCTTCAATTTTGCAGCACTGTAAATGCGGTTTTTCTTTAGAAAATCATCGTTTGCTGTTTCCCATTTTTGTAGCCCTTTTTCGTTCAAAAGAAACAAACCATTTTTGAGTGTAGCAAAAAGCTTACTTCCTTCTTCAAAAGGCAAAACGGATGTGACAATCATTCCCTTCAATTCTATTCCCTCAGTTGCCTGCGCCAATTGCCCATTTTTGAAGTTCATCAAACCACTCTGTTCATCGTGCACAAAAATGACATCTCCTATTTCCGCCAAAAAATGAATGTAATTGCCAGTGCTGTATACCTGCATATTGTTTTCTTCTTGCAGGTGGAATATTTTGGTAGTAGTCCTAAAAAATAAACCTTCTTTTTTGCTTACCACAATGTCCCACACATCTTCAAAATGTTGGTGTTCGGGAGCTATTTTGTCTCTTAGTGAATGATAGGTTAGAATGCCTCTTTCGTTGGGAAAAAAATAACCGAGTTCATCTTGACCCCCTACATAGATTTTGCCATCTTCTGCAATCGCCAAAGAGCGTACAATAGTTTGGTTGGGCAATGGGT
>JBGCDY010000007.1:0-3374 GCA_045105835.1 Chitinophagales bacterium | reverse complement strand
CCGAACCATGTTTGCGGAACTTTTCCCTGACCCTGAATCCTTCAAAAAAAGCAAGAAACCGAATCCTTACCGCCGCATCATTGATTGGTTTGGAAAAGGACACGAAATCGACATGATGAATGAACTGCCCAATCAAACCTATGCTCAAAGATTGTACAGCATTCCTGGCTTGATTGAAGTGGTCAAACAATACCACAAAGATTCCTCAAAAGATGAAAAAGTGTTTTTGATGGAGTTCTTACTGCATGGATTGGCAGAATATTCCCAATTGAGTAAATCCCTCGTCCAATCGGGTTTTCAATTCAAAGACTTATTCAACAGCATGTTCAATATGTCTAATTTTGAAGATAGTGATGAGGATGACGACAATTACTAAAACTTCTGAATAGCACACAGATTTAACTGATTGGACAAGGTTAAAACAGATTCTTACAAAATCAGTTCCCAATCAGTTAAATCTGTTCTATCAGTGTTCCATAAAATAACACACAGGTTTAACTAATTCCACCAAAAAATCAGCCCCCTATCTGTTAAATCTGTTCTATCAGTGTTCCATAAAATAGCACACAGATTTAACTGATTCAACAGGATTTAAACTGATTCCACCAAAAAATCAGTTCCCAATCAGTTAAATCTGTTTTATCAGTGTTCCATAAAATAACACACAGGTTTAACTGATTCAACCAAAAAATCAGTCCCCTATCTGTTAAATCTGTTCTATCAGTGTTCCATCACTCCACTTCCATCACCTCCAAAACCACACTCCTCCGCCACACTCCCACATCAGAATTAAACCCAATTTTCATCAAATAATCTCCCGAATACACCACCCTTTCATCAATCGGAGAAACCGTATCAGGAAACAGATTCAACTCTCGAATACGGTATTTTCTGGCAGAATCTAAGCCCTTGAAGCGAACAGGTTCAACCGAATAATTGATTTCAAAACGATTGGTAATCAGGTACGAAAACACCACCGAACGGCTTTGGTCTTTGCTCACAAACTGAAAACTGGCAAAAGAATGCTTGTATGGATTTTGCAGTCGATACAAATCTCCCTTCCACAAAATAGCCTTGAAAGAATCATAATTGGCAACTGCTTCCCTGCAAAATTGCTGCTCCTTTTCACCCAACTCATCCACTACAATGTCAAAACCCAATTTGCCCATTGAAGCCACATCGGTTCGGTATTTGATGCTTGTCGATTTGTCCCAATTTGTAACGTGGGCACAAAGTACAATCGCAGGGTAAAAATGGGAGTATTCCCAGTGCATAAATACTCGGTCAATCGGGGCAGTATTGTCACTCACCCAAAACTCAGTGAAGTACTGCAATGCGCCATAATCCACTCTTCCACCACCACCCGAACACAACATAATCGGCACTTTCGGGTATTTCGCCCGCACCCTTTGCAGCACCTTGTAAACGCCTTCCACATACTCCACATACAGATGCGTTTGCGGCAAATTTTGCGCCGCTAAATAGGCAGAATAGGCATTGTAAATGATTGAATTGCAGTCCCATTTGACATAGGCAATTTCTGGGTTGTTGGTAAAAATGGTGTCAAACACACCAAATACATAGTCTTGCACATCGGGATTCGACAAGTCCAAAACCAACTGATTTCGGTAGTAATATTCCTTTCTATTGGGCTGTCGAATTACCCAATCTTGGTGGTTTTCATACAGTTCACTTTTGGGATTCACCATTTCGGGTTCAATCCAAATCCCAAAACCAACACCTGCTTTGTGGGCTTCTTCCACCAAATAACCCAAGCCACTCGGCAACTTTTTGCGGTTCACCTCCCAATCTCCAAGCCCCGCTTTGTCGTCATTGCGAGGATATTTGTTGGCAAACCAACCGTCGTCCAACAAAAACAAATCTACCCCCAACTTTTTCGCCCCATCAAAGAGTGCCACCAGTTTGTTTTCGTCAAAATCAAAATAGGTCGCCTCCCAATTGTTCAACAAGGTCAAACGCTCACCTTCGCCATCGTAAATACGGTATTTTCTCGCCCAATCGTGCAAATTGCGGCTCGCCTCACCTTTCCCATTTTCTGAATAAACAAAAATCAAAGAAGGTGTTTTGAAGCTTTCCCCTTCCTTCAATTGATACTCCGAAGCATAGGGATTCACCCCTGCAATCAGTCGCAAATTGTCGTATCTATCCACTTCAAAATCAAAGCGAAAATTGCCCGACCAAGCCAAGTTTGCCAATAGCACTTTGCCCGTTTCCTCGGTGGCTTCCTCCCCAAAAGACAACATAAAAGTAGGCGATGCATACATATTCGCCCTTGCCCCCAATTTGGTATCCAACATTTTGATGCCCTTCGTCAAACGGTGTGTAGCAGGCTGCATTTCGGTTGCCCAAGTGCCGTTGTATTGGGTCAGGTAAAAATCATGGCTGCGAAAATAGAGATTGGCAGAAGCATATTTCTTCAATTCAATTGCTCCCTTTTCCCCATTTTTGATGCTCGTCCACTGCTCAAAAACGTTCTCTTTTTGATAGACTTTGTAATACAATTGCACTTCGGTTTGGTAAAGTGGGTCTATCAAATCAATGACCGTCTGCACCACATTCTCCTGCAATTTTTCGGTGGTGTGCCGAACGTAGTGCAATTCTGTTGAAGGATTGCCATCCGCATGTTTGACTTCCAAAGCAGGTTCTGCAATGTTCCATGTTCCACTTGGCGTATAAGCTCCATTGAAGATGTCTTCATTGACTCCATCATAGCGAAACTGTTTGACTATCAAATCATAATCGCTTGGTGTTGCCAGTTTTTCGCCAAAGTAGGTGTGCCGTAGACGGTTTTCGGAGTCTGTTTGTAGGACGAGGGTGTAGTCTTGGCTTTGGATGGTTAGAATATTTGACTGGTTCATAAAAAAATTAATAAAAGTTAGAATATGGATTTACCTTTTCCTTGGTTTCCGTTTAAGTTATATAAACCATTTTTAAAACTTAAATGGATTCTCTATTTTAAGCTCCAATAATCGCATTAAAGATGAAACACTATTACAATTTAGCCTACTGTTCCTTCAATATTATTTGTTTGTCCAAAATCTACACAATTCGATTTATTTTATCTGGATTACTTTTTCTATTGCTTTCTCCTCTTGAAGCCCAAGTAATCATCAAAACCGAATCTACGCCCGATATTGCTGTTTGTCAATCTCCCGAAAAATTGGAGATAAAAATCACTGCTAATACCACTTTTACAGAATACTTGACGGTTTCTGTCCAACTTCCTTTGGGCATTTCTTATGTTCCTCAATCCTTAGAAATAGTAGAATCGCCTGCAAATTTAGAAATAATAGAGGTAGATGTATCTGATGTAAGCGAACCTATTTTTCAAATCAATGCTTCTGTTGCTTCGC
>JBGCDY010000006.1:0-3596 GCA_045105835.1 Chitinophagales bacterium | reverse complement strand
CCTGTGTGGAGGGAGAAGGCACATTCATCGTAGAAGTAAGCATATCGGGTACAGATCTTTATACCATCAGCAATGGTGATGAAGTGGTACTGACAGGTGTAGGCGAAGGAGCTTATTTCATTGGGCCTTTTGAAAATGGTGGTTTTTCGATTACCATTTCCAATGACAACAATCCACTGTGTACACAGAATTTCTCAGGAGGATTTTTCTGTGAGCCTCCACCAATATGTGACTTGGGTGTAGACTTCAAGCCTGTTTGTAATGATGATAATACGAGCTACAACATCGACATTCAATTGACAGGAAACAGTACTTACCAAATCATCCGCAATGGTGAAACCATCATAACAGGATTCCCCGCTTCTATACCTCTTATCATAGAAGGATTTGATAACAACAGTGCTTATGAAATCACTATTATTGATGAAAATAATCCACTTTGTACACAAACCTTCTCAGGTGTATTTGCCTGTAGTGCAACCCCAAGTTGTGATTTAGGCGCAACGGTCGAGGTCGTCTGTTTGGATGATGGTACAGGAGGTTATAATTTGGAAATTGAACTCGTAGGTTCAGGTTCTTACTTCATCGAAACCTTTGTGTCTCCTCCTCTCGAAGGACAAACAGCGGGTACGATAATTTTGGGTCCATTCTTTGATGAGTTTTACAATGTATTGATTTTCAAAGAAAGCAATGACGCTTGTAACCTTTCCTTCTTTGCGACAACGAACTGCCAACCTGAATTCCCACCTTGTGACGTTACTGTGGTATTAGACATTGAATGTATTGACGATGATGGATATGAGGTCACGATGACCATTGCAGGGAACAGTACTTATGATATTTACGAAGGACTGTACGTAGATTTACCGAACAATACTTTGGTTCAAGGGAATGTTTTACCAGGAGTTGTCACGGTAGGCCCATTTGAAAATGGGGTTTATGACTTGTTGATTGTCGATCAAAACAACCCTACTTGTTATGTGGATTTTATTGGTTCGAGAAATTGCAACAATCCGAATGGCTGTAACATCAATGCAGGGGTGACGACCACTTGTAATCCCGACAGTTTGAGCTTCAATGTCATCATCAGCTTAGAAGGTTCATCCACTTATGAGGTGACCGTCTTCCAAGAATTAGGTGGACCGATTATTTTGCAGCAAGAAAATCAACCAGCAGGAACTATTGAAGCAGGACCAATATTTGGGGACGAATACTATATCTTCATTCAAGACGAAGAAAGACCATTCTGTACACAAGATTTCTTGGGTATCCGAAATTGTATTTCTGAAGAACCTCCTACTTGTGATCTACAATTTGGTGCAGTCACCGAATGTTTGACAGATGGCAGTGGCTTCAATGTTGTAGTCACCCTGGAAGGTTCTGGCACTTATGTTATTGAAGATGGATTCTCAGGCACACTCTTCGATGTGGAAGCAGGAGAAGTGGTCTTAGGGCCTTACCCAAGTGGTTTCTTCTACAATATTTTCATACAAAGTGAAGACAATTTCACCTGTTTTGGAGGCTTAAACGGTTTTGCAGATTGCAGCGATGCAGTAATTTGTGATTTGACCACAAGTGCCGAAATCAGTTGTATTGAAGGAGATACCTACACGATTGATTTAACCATTGGCGGAACAGGTACTTTCAATGTAAACAGCAATTTGGGTGATTTGACAGGCGTTTCAGCAGGGGTTTACACTTTTGGGCCAGCGGCATTGAATACCTACAATTTTGCAGTTTCCAATGCCTTCAATGCGGAATGTCAACAAAGTATTTCGGGTACAGAAAACTGCTCAGATGTCATTTTACCTTGTGACCTATCTGTAGCAGCAACAACTGCTTGTACCGACAATGAGAGTTTTATGATTGCCTTGACTGTTGGTGGTTCAGACACTTACACAGTCTTCAACAATGGTCAGCCCATCCAAACAGGTGTGACGGCTGGCGCATTGGAAGTTGGACCATTTGACAGTGGCAGTTCCTACAATATTGAAGTGGTAAACGACAACAATGCAGACTGTAAGGAAAGTGCTTCGGGTATCCGAAATTGTGCGGTCACAACAGCTTGCGATTTGCTTGCCAATGCAGAAACGGTTTGTTTGGACGAGAACAGGTTTGAAATCGTCGTGGATTTCAGTGGCACAGTAGGCGATACTTATACTCTCAACGACGGAGTCAATACACCTGTCAGTGGACAGACGGGCGGAAAAGTAACATTGGGGCCTATCTTCAATGGAAGTTATACGGTGGTCATCAGTAGCGAAAGTGATCCAACTTGTTCACTGACCATCAATGGCTCTAAAGATTGTTCACAAGAATTGCCTTGTGATGTTGCAGTGATAGAAGTAGATGTAAACTGTACGAGCAATGACGCTTATACTGTTACCTTGGAATTTGCAGGAACGGGACTATTTACCGTTTCGGATAATGTAAACACCACACTTACAGGTCAATCCGCAGGAACGTTCAATTTTGGGCCTTTCCCGAATGGCGACTATGGCATCACGATTACGAGTGAAACAACGCCTAACTGTTCGGTAACCTTCAATGGTTCCAGAGACTGTGTAGTAGGTGGTTGTGACTTGTTGGCGATTCCTCAAACGATATGCACCATCAATGGCGACTACTTGGTAGAAGTCGAATTGGAGGGAAGCAGTACCTATACTTTGGACGATGGACTCAATCCTCCAATGACCAATCAATCAAGTGGCAGCATCCTAATGGGACCATTGCCGCAGGGTGATTATTCGATTGTGATTACAGACGAAACCGATGCAGATTGTAGTGTCACACTGACGGGTACACAAACTTGCCCAAGTCTTTTGGCAACGATTGGAAATTTGGTTTTCAATGACTTGAACAAAAACGGATTGCAAGACGACCTCGAAAAAATAATTGGATTGCAGGGCATCAATGTACGTTTGGTGAATACAGATATGGGCGAAATCGCAACGGATTTGACGGATGTAAACGGGAACTATTCCTTTGATGATGTACCTGCGGGTGATTATTTCTTGGTATTTGATATCCCAGAAAACTTTGCAGCTTCACCACAAGATATTGGTTTGGACGATACGTTTGACAGTGATATCAATGCAGGCGGAATGACCGACATTTTCACGATTGCGGAAGGTGCAACCTTGTTGAATATGGATGCGGGTATGTATGATCAAGGAGAATGTGCAGGTTTTGAAGCAGCTTCCATTGAGGTTTGTCCAAATGGAAATACTTCTACTTTCTATCAATTGGTAATTTCGATTGAAGGCGGTGTGCCTCCTTACACAATTGATGCGGGGTCTTATTACTTCAATGACCAAATCACTGCCGAAGATTTCCCATTGTCGCCTATTGGTGAGATTCCTTCTGGCAACACCTACACTTTGGTGATTACGGATGGAAATGGTTGTCAGGTAGGACCAATCACAAGAGGAGTTAATTGTGTGACGGTTGCAGTAGACTTATTGACCTTTGATGGGGAAGTGTTGAAGGATGGTAATTCCCTTGAATGGATTACAGGTTCTGAAACCAACAACGACTACTTTACACTCTTGCGCTCTATGGATGGTATCAATTTTGAACCTATCACCAAAGTCGAT
>JBGCDY010000005.1:0-2376 GCA_045105835.1 Chitinophagales bacterium | reverse complement strand
TTGTGTTTTTATCACAATCAGGCATTTGTGTCAATTGGTCAATCAAACGCACCAAAAGGTCATTCAGAAATTCCATGTCATAATCATCCGTACTCGGTGCAATATGACCGCCTCCAATGCCACTATGGTCGGTCAAAAAAGTATACGTACCATTGCTCGCCAAAGCCAGAGAGCGCATCAAAAATTCAGCACTTTTGTTGATGCCACTTGCGCCAACAGGAATAATGCGAATGCCTTTTTCGGCAGCCTTTTGAGTTAGTTTTTTCAATTTTTCGTTTACCTCAGGTGTGTTGTGAGGTGGTGCATCCAAAACCAAAAACAACAGACGAGCCACCGCATTTTCGCTCCATTCCATATCATTGATAGCCACCTCCAAGGCATCTTCTACTGCCTCTTCATAGTCTCCGCCTCCTTTTGCATAGTTGTTTTGGATAAATTCAATGGTTTCGTCAATTTTGGATGAAAAATCGGATTTCACTGTCAGGTATTCGTCACCGTGGTCACGGTAGAAGACACTTCCCAAACGAATATCCAAATCCGCTCGTTGTTTTTGTACTTGTGTCATGACATCCTTCAATTCCGCTTTGAGGTACTTGATTTCATCGCCCATCGAACTTGTAGCATCCACCACGAACAAGACATCCGCACTCTTAGGTGAATTGCAGTTCGTTTGCAAGCTTACAAAATTGATTCCCTGTTTGAAGTCTTTTGGCGTTTTGAGCGTCTCTTTTTCACGACCAAAGACCACTTCAATTTTCAAGTTATTGGTACTTACCTCATTCACATCAAACATGTTCAACCACAATTCTGCCTTGCCCGTATTGTCTGTCTTGGCTTGCCAGTGAACGGTGTTTTTTGAAGAGAAGAGACGCACATGGGCATCCACAATTGGTTTTCCATTTTCGGTACTTACCTGTACGGTATAGCGATTTCGGGTGAAAAAGCCCCAACGTGTTTGATGGTTCTTGAGTTCATTCGCTGCAATGTCTTCCCACATTTCCCACTTGCTGAAATCATTGACCTCACCAGCCGTTAGCAATCCCGCACGTACATCAGGTTTGTAGGGATTGGAACTGACCTCATCCCCGTCAAAAGTCATGGTCATAAAATTTTCTTCATCCGAATCTCCAAAATCACCAAAGTCCTCTTTTGTAAAAGCCTCTGACTTGCTCTTTAGGGCTGGACTTTCTACAAAATCACTCATATCCTTGACTGGCATAGAAGTACTGGGAGCTAATTTTTTGACCGACTTATGGGACGGTGGAGGTGGTGGCGGCGGCGGCGGTGGAGGAGGCGGAACAGATGCAGTTTTTTTGGGACTTGGTTTAGCACTCATCAATACCTCTTTTCTACCTTTCGAAGAAGCCGCTTTGGTATTTTTACCCGAGACTCTTGTACTTGTTGCAGTACTGTATCCCACTACTACTTCATCTAAAGAAACCTTATCTTCTTTCAATCTGACATTCAAGATCTTACTTTCTTGAACTTTGATGGTTTGGTCTCCAAAGCCTACAAAAGAAAAAGTGAATTCTATGTTTTTAGCATTTGGAGGAACTTCCAAGCAGTATTTTCCATCAATGTTTGTAACTACGCCAATAGTCGTCCCCTTCAATACAACTGCAACACCTATTAAGGCTTCTCCGCTGCTATCTTCTACGACTGTTCCACAAATTTCTCTTTGGGCAAAAACGAATTGAGTCAAAACCAATAAAAAGGAAAAAACGAGTATTTTTTTCATCATTAGGAGGGTTTGGTGAAAAGTAAAATGTATGTGTTCTACTGGTTAGATGCAGTTTGTGGTAGGATGGGTGTCTGAGGGAGGAAGTTTTATTGTAAAATAAAGTGGCTGAACATTTACGCTACAAATTGAATTTTTTTTGAAAAAAGCAAAAATATACTACTGAACGTGAGTTTTGGATGATATTTACTAATGACCAAAAACATCGCTTAACTCTTCTTGATACGGCGACTTTGGGGGTGCACCTAAAGGAGTGGAATACAATTTTTTCTACAAATGGGGGCAGTTTTAAGGGCTTTTTTATCCAATACTTACGCTCCAGATATTATATAATTCCCAAGGCTTCAAACCCACTCATTGTTACCTCACTCCGAATTTTGGGAAACAAGTTCATATTGAAGGTTTCATTAGGTGTCACATTGGTCGCAAAGAAATAGACTTTTCCTTTTGACTCCAAATAACCTACAAACCAACCAATATTATTGTCATTGCGAATCGCCCAACCCGTTTTGCCACTCAATTTATACTGTTCATTTTCGTCTATGACCATCAATCGCTTCATGATTGTTTGGGTTCTTTCTGTGATGGGAAGCTGAGAATGGTAAAATCTGTTGAGGAAACTGATTTGTTGGAATTGG
>JBGCDY010000004.1:0-2142 GCA_045105835.1 Chitinophagales bacterium | reverse complement strand
GGGTAGATGCAGTGACCAATAACAATGGAAGTGTAACTGTCCGAGGAGATCAAGGAGCAAGCTATACGATTTATTATACAACCACAGAAGTACAGCCCAATGAATATGACAGTGGAGGGCCTATTGATTCTGACTTTATCCAAGCAGTTAATGATGACCTAACAGAATGGGCTAAATCCTCACTCGGACAAGAAGTGATAGCCACCACAGATCCAAGTGATTTGGAGAGCTTGTTAAAAGATGCACTGATTTCTACTGCTTTCTCAAAAGTAGCAGCAAAACTACAATCAGAAGAAAAAGTAAAAGCTATATCTCTTGGTTTAATGGCTGAAGCCGAGATTTTTATGGGTATTAGCGGAGCATTTGGCGTTGCCATGAATCGATCCGATTTTGCTTTTGTAGGTATGGGGGGGCAAGACCCTGATGATGTTACTTCTTCTATTTTCGCTGGAGGCGGATTTGTCGAAGGCGTGGAAGATGGCATTCAAGGAACACTTGCCATCGGGATATGGTTTGAAGATGCAGGCGACATCAGTGGTTTGTATGTTGGAGAAGAAGTGGATATAGATGATGGACTTGGAATAACCGCAGTAGCCCTTGCTGGCAAAGACGATAAGGACGATTTTAAAGATGAGGAGGGCAATGTGGTTATGGACAAAGCCAAAGTCCTGTTTTTAGGTATTGACGTGGGGATTTCAGATGGAACAGAAGCAGATGAACTCTACTACTTCTCAGGAACCATGTCGCAAGAACCTGTATCGCAGTCAGGAGATTACAATCACTACGCAGTTTTGGACGACCTTCACTGCCATGATGCACTTTCTACAGATAATGCTAACTCAGGTAAGGATCATGTCTATATAGAGTACAAAGTAGACAATGAACCAACCATTTATCGCTATCCCATTTGGAATACGATTGAAATGAATGAAAAAGAATTAGACCATTGGTATTGTGGAAATGCCATCAAATTCAACGAGAGTTTTACCGTAACACTATACGTTGGCACAGGCAGTAGCTCTCAAGATAAGATTCAATCAAGAACATATTCAATGAGTGACTTCACTGACAACACCAATACATATCATACCTTTGAGAAGGAAGGATTACATCAAGTTGATTACTACTTACATGCAATTTTGCAAGACTAAAAATTGAATAGAATAAGTATCCATTCATACCAAGAAAATGGAGGTCTTGAAAACTTCCATTTTCTAATTTCTTCAAAAAAACAAGCTCAAAAAGGCTGTCATCTTTCAGGTGACAGCCTTTTTTTATGAAAAAATATTTTTCAATAAGTAATAAGAAAAAAATAAATGAACACTTTCATTCCCCTTTTGAAAGGGGCTGGGGTATGTTAGCTAAAAATCGTTCAGGTTATTTTTTTACCGTTACTAAGTTGCTAATAATTAAATACGTAGAACCTTTTAATATAAAAACAATATTTTTTTTCAAAAAAAAGTCCCTCCAATGTTCACCTCTTCCAAAATCAGGTTACTAATGAATGAAAACTTAAGCAAAAAATTACAACTGCAAATAAAAAAACAAGACGTATCATGCAAAACAACAACATTACCAAGCAGATTCTTTTTTATCTAATCGTATGCCTATCCCTAATCAGTAGCAACTCCCTAATGGCTCAAACCAAAACTTGGACAGGCGCAAGCGATACCAACTGGGCAAATGCCTCCAATTGGAGTCCTGTTGGAATACCTACTACTACGGATGATGTGACGATTCCAGATACAGCCAATAACCCAACTATAGAAAACGGAACAATCGTCACCATCAATTCCCTCCAAAACGATAAATCTTCAGTACTCACCATCCAAACAACAGCAGAACTGAATGTCTTAGAAATAGCATCCACAACAATAACTAACAGAGGTGAGATAGACAATGCTGGCAAAATCTACATTGGTCAAACTACGCCGATTAACAATACTGCGATAGAGAATGCTGGATTCAATACAATTTTTACCAACCAAGCAACAGGAAAAATCCAAATATACAAGGGCGAACCAAATACAGGTGGTCTTTCTGGAATCATGAATAATTCTGCTGCAAAGTTTATCAACAAGGGACTTTTAGAGATGCAGGGGGATGGATCTGGGGCTTTCGGTCTTACAACCTTAAATAATT
>JBGCDY010000003.1:0-3951 GCA_045105835.1 Chitinophagales bacterium | reverse complement strand
CAAGAATCGTTACCCTGTTTTTTGAAAAAGCTTGAATATGTTTTATCAGCTCTACACTTGTATAGTTGCTGAATTCAGAAAAACATTAACAGTAATTTTTAATATGACAGAAAAATGACAAAATTTTTTAATGCTTGCTGTTAATACTTGACTTGTGTCTTGTTTTCGTTTTATCCGTTCTACACTTGTATAGTTGCTGAATGGAGAAAAACATTAACAGTGATTTTTAATCTGACAGAAAAATGACAGAATTTTTTAATGCTTGCTGTTAATACTTGACTTGTGTCTTGTTTCTGTTTTATCAGCTCTACACTTGTATAGTTGCTGAATTGAGAAAAACATTAACAGTAATTTTTAATCTGACAGAAAAATGACAAATTTTTTTAATGCTTGCTGTTAATACTTGACTTGTGTCTTGTTTCCGTTTTAGGAACGCTTCAAAAATAAGGTTACAAATTTCGCTTTGCTTATTCATCCGATGAGGGCTTTCAATATTTTGGTTAATAAGCACTTATGTTGTAGCCCTCATCGGATGAATTTTAAAATAGCTTGCCCCGAAAACCTGGGGTTAATTCAGCAGCGTTCCTTATCAGCTACACTATAATAGTTGCAGGTTTCGGAAAAACATTAACAGTGATTTTTAATCTGACAAAAAAATGACAGATTTTTTCAATATTTGCTGTTAATACTTGAAGGAGAGAGTTATCGTAAAAGATGGGTTTTATGCAATTCCTGTGGAGCTTAGGAATGCGGAGAAAATAGATTGGGGGTTGTCTATATTTTTTAGTGGAGGAGTTAATGTTTTTAACTTTTGTTTCAATAAATAACTGATTTTCAGATATTTTATGTCTTTGAAGATAAGCTTCAAAACTTACAGTTCTATGGAAGTAGTTTGTTTTTTGAGTTTATTGCAGGTGTTGTATTCGTCTGTGTATAGTTGACTTCCCTCTTGTACAATCTGGGTGATTGTATGCTTAATTCGGTTCATCGAAGATTTTAGTGGAGCAGCCGAGGAATGTAAATTCCTCTTTCTCATTTATCTTTTAACATATTAAAAATCAGGCTATAGAAATGACGAGAGGAGTGAATTTACATTCACGGGTTCACATCACCACTAAATATACCGAAGAACCCTTAATTCTTTTGCCTTTCAGTCGATTAGGGCAAGTTTTGCGCTGCTTTTTTTACAACAGGTGGAGGGAGATTATGGCTTGCAATGGGATATCTACCTATGAATTAACTTCTTGTGCTTCAAAAGCATTTTCTTTTTCCCATTTCTTTACAATCACCATCCAAATCGCAACGGAAACTCCCAAAACAATCATTTTCTCTGTTCCATCAATCCCGTTTTTGATCAAGGCATTGAACATCATAATTTGGATAATCAAGTGAAAACAAGCACTTGCAAGTATGGACTTGGTGGCTTCAGCTACTTGCCCGATTCCCCAGCTTCCAAAAATCATCATTGCCAAGAAGAACAAATTGTCTCCAATAGAAGCACCTGTTAGAAAGGTCAAATGCCAGAAATACCATAGAAATCCAATAGCAACATATTTTTTCCAATCTTCAAAAGACTTCAATTCTTCCTGCAAATATCCCCTCCAACCATACTCTTCCATGACACAATAAATCATCGTTCCGAGGCTGGCAATCAGACCATAAGCATGTGAATTGAGTCCATATTCATTCGTCACTCCAATGGCAGTCAATAAAATGATTGGAATGGTGGCCATTAATAAACCTTTTGATTTGGAAGTTCCCAAAAGACTCATCTCAGTTTTCCTTTCCTTTTTTAGGAGAGAAATGGCTATTAAAGCTCCAATGATGACTCCACTGCCTTCAAGAAGAAGAGACGACAAAATAAACAACCAAGTTGGGAGCTGATGTAAGGTGTCTTCAAGCTCGAAAATATCGAACCTAAATACATTGGAAATACTGGTTGCAATGATTAGGAATAGCAGGATTCTTTTCCAACTGAAAGTAGTTTGTTTGTTCTCTTTGTTCATATTTTTTGGAATGAGGTTGGCTAAGGAGCTTGATTTGAAGTGACTTCAAGGCACAAAAAAACCAACACAATTTTTGGCTTTGGAGTTCCTTCAAAAATTGTGTTGGAGTATCTAATTATAGATTCAAGCCACAAATGCAGCTTGTTTGATGATTGATATTATCTGAAATTTCTCTGAAAACGAGAGGATAAAATGATGCCTGCCAGAAAAATACTACACCCCAAAGCAGTCCATTGAAGCATTGGCACACTGCCCCAATGTCTCACTGCAATAGCCACAAGTGCCCAGACCCCAACTCCTGCAAAGATCCTCATATTGCGGACTCGAATCATCAAAAAATTGACCAAAGTGGCGACCAAAATCATGACAACCGTCCAGATGGTTTCGCTGAAAACTACTTGCCATCCTATTTTTGCGAGGTAAGCCGAAATATTGGCAATTGTTGCGACTGTAATCCAACCACTGTACAGGGAAATTGGTATCCAAACCCAGCGTCTGATAGATTTGGGAGCGTTCCAACGTCCCATGTTTAGTCGAGCGACAATCATCAAGAGTGATATCAAAATGACGAGCATAATGACGACACTCAAAGCAGTGTATTTACTGAGCCAAACCCAGACCCAAGAAGCGTTTCCTATATTAGCGATGAGTAATAAAGGTCCGATTCCCAATACAAAATCATCTTGCATTTCATCCGAAAAAACACTTTTGACCTGAAATATTCCATGTGCTAAAAGTGCCATGAATATCAGTCCCCAAATCGAAAAAGCATAACTCGCAGGGGTAAAGAGATTGAAGTATTCAGCACTCAAATCTGCTACCGTATTTCCATTGACTCCAGCGGTATTGATGTAGTAATTCCACGGGATGAGAAGAATGATGACCAGTAAATTAGCAATTGCGTAGGTTTTCTTCATCTTGGAATTTTTATGTGGTATAAATGGGTTTGAATCTTGACTTCAATAATTTTAACAAAAAAAAAATCAAGATAGTTGAATCGGTTTGGATATGCAAAACTAAACTCCAATAAGTAGTATGACAAATTTATCTTAACAATTAAAACCTTATAACTCATTGTTTATTAAGTGATTTTTTAATTTTAATTTTGATTCCCTACTTATAAGGAGGAATCTTAGCTATTCTCAATTTTCGAAAAACAGTAGAATCGCTAAGGCCCTCCAATTTATAGACATCAATCTTCATCCAATGCTACTTCAATTTGATGCAACAAATAGGCTCGATGTGCCTTAGTTGCTACATCACTTTTGACAGCCGATTGTTGGGATTGTTCGATGCGCTTCAATTCATGCATTGCCATCGCTTTAGAAAGGTGATTGTAGCCAGCTTTAGAATTCACAATTTTTGCCAAGCGGTTCACATACTCCACCTGCAAGTTTTGGCGCATAGAACTCACCGAAGTTCGCAAGTCCGCTTCAAAAATGCCATTTGTTAGGTCGGTCATCATTTCGGAGAGTGCATATTTATTGCCATACAATTCGCTGTTGGTGATTCGCTTCAATACCGTTGCATCCATCAAAAAACTCAAAATGCGGGTTTGCATTCCCAAGGTTCGGGCGTGAATTTTGGGGTCTTCTGTTGTGCCAAAATGATTGAAGCCCCGTCTTTGGATTTGCAGGTAGTTGTAAAGTTCTGAAGGAAAATTGAAGGCAGTAGGACTGAATCCATATTTGACCAAAGCTTTCATCGCACGCTTTTGATCCTCATAAGCCACGGGTGTAAAAGGTTTTGCAGTAGCACCTTCTTGTCCCACCATAGACCGATCCACATAGATTCCGCCAATATGTCGAGAGATTCCATTGAGTGCATTGCCATATTCTCCCGAAAGTGTCAGGTAGGCATTGCGGAGGTAGTGGTAGGATTCTCCTTCTTTCGAATAGCGTTGGAGGATAGAAGGGAAAGTTTTGTTCACCAAGTCCATGCGTTC
>JBGCDY010000002.1:0-7977 GCA_045105835.1 Chitinophagales bacterium | reverse complement strand
CTTCTGTGCCATAACCAGCAGGTGTAAAAAAAGCAGGGATACCTGCACCTCCTGCTTGACACCTTGCAGCCAAAGAACCTTGAGGAATCAAATCTACCTCCAATTCACCACTCAGCATTTGCCGTTCAAACTCATCATTTTCTCCCACATAAGAAGAAATCATTTTTTGGATTTGTTTTTTCTGCAACAATAAGCCCAGCCCAAAATCATCTACCCCAGCATTGTTTGAAATACAAGTAAGGTCACGAACACCCGCTTCAACTAGGGCCGAAATGCAGTTTTCTGGAATACCACAAAGTCCAAATCCCCCGAGCATAAGCGTCATTCCATCTTTGATGCCTTCTATAGCTGTGTTTGCGTTGCTGACTATTTTATTCATTGTTTAAGGTTTGACTAAGGATAAAGTATTCTACTTTTTGTAGAATACGGTAAAAATATACAAGTTGTTTTTCCTATTCAAGCTATTCACGCAAAAAAGCATTTTTTTGTAAGATTTACTTGTAGGATTATAACACTTGTTGAATTTTTATCTAAATAATTGAGAGTTTATATTCCTTCAACACCTTACAGTGAATTTGAAATAAATGTCTAATTGAATAAGAGGAGTCTTTGCCCTAGTGATGTTTTGAAGTTGTAGTATTTCTGTTAAAAGTTAGGACGGTTGATAGTTGAATTCTCAATGTGTAGTATTTAATCTGCAATTAATCCATAGACTGCAAAATTCAAGCCATTTCATACGCCAACTAAAATTCTGTTATAGAATAAACTGTCAATATTATTTCAAATTCGCTCCAATCCGCTTCCAACTAATGGTTTATTCACAATAGCATTGATACTCATTGCCTAAGTCAATGGTCGTAATAACTTTTGTAACATCGTCACAGGCTGCAAAAACAATCCTCACCTCTTGTCGGTCGTCTGGTGTAATTCCCTCCAAAGCATAGGTAGGACAAGGCGCATCATAAGGTTTGCTCTTTCGTTTGTTTACCTTGCCATTCCTCATAATATAAGCCACCTCTTTCTCCGAAATAAAACGACAATCCATTCGACAACGAGCGTGACGGGTATAGATTAGTCGCTCTGAAAGCAAATCACTGTTTACTGTATTGGGAGGAGGAGTCTTGGTATTGGATGGTTGGTAGGTATTAGGAGGAGGTGTTTTGGTTTTCGTTTTGGTTTTGGTTTTGGAAGTTGTTTTTGATTGTTCTTTTTCCAACTCTTCAATGGTGTTGGAGCGAGGGGAAGGAGCTGAATCCTCTCGATTGTCGGTTCTTGCCTTTTCTTCAACGACAGGTTGGTTTGTATTTTCAGGAAAATAATCCGAGAGATTAATGATGCCAAAGTGTTGGAGCACCCAAAGTAAAAGTAAAAGCCCTGTACTGAGTAATGCGTTTTGTTTTTTGCTGGGAGTCGCCATGGTTAGGAATGAATGAAAATTGAAATGAGAATAAAAATTGAAAATACTTCAATGTCAGCTTTTATGAAACTTTTTTTGAAATGTTGCTTATAGGTTTTTCACGTGCTTATTTATCGAAAAAGCAATAATACAAAAATGATGTAATCCTTTAATGATTTGTGCAAAAAACTATGCACTTTCATTTTCTTTAAAGAAAATTAACCCACCAACATTCCTGCAATCACTGCGGTCATAAATGCTGCAAGTGTACCACCAATCAAAGCGTAAATTCCCAGTTCAGAAAGTGTTTTGCGCTGACCAGGAGCAATCGCACTGATGCCACCAATCTGAATACCAATGGAAGCAAAATTCGCAAAGCCACACAATGCATAAGTCGAAATAATCAAGGATTTTTGGGAAATAAATACGCCCGCATTTTTCATTTCACCCATTGAAGTATAGGCAACAAACTCATTCACAATCGTTTTTTCACCCAACAACTGACCTACCGCTACAATATCCATTGAAGGTGTTCCCAACAACCAAGCAACAGGAGCAAACAAAAATCCGAAAATCAATTCCAGTTTCAAGCCCTCATATTTGCCGCCACTTGCAGAGCTAATCATATCGTTGATGCCCGTATAGTACCCTAAAAAATCAAACAAAATACCATTCATCATCGCCATCAAAGCCGTAAAAACCAATAGCATTGCGCCCACATTCACCGCCAATCGAAGTCCATCCGTTGTGCCTTTCGTGATTGCATCTAAAAGGTTGCTTCCTACAATCGTATTTGGCACCACAATTGGGTCTTTCACATTCACAAAATCACTTTCTGGAACCATCATTTTTGCTGCCACGATTGCAGCGGGAGCCGACATAATAGAAGCCGACAAAAGATGGGTGGCAAACATCAACTGTTGTGCGGAATCTTCTCCACCCAAATACCCGACATAAGCTGCAAAAACACTTCCTGCAATTGTTGCCATACCACCTGTCATCAAACACATGATTTCGGAGCGGGTCATGCTTTCTATATAAGGCTTCACCACAAAAGGAGCTTCCGTTTGTCCAATAAAAATATTGGCTGCTGCTGCCAAGCTTTCTGCGCCTGACAAACGCATCGTCCGACTCATGACCCAAGCAAAACCTGCCACAATGCGTTGCAAAATACCTAAGTAGAAAAGAATCGAAGACAAGGCTGCAAAAAATACAATGGTCGGTAAGACATTGAAGGCAAAACTAACCAAAGGCATTTCGATATTGCCTGTGATAAAACTGGCAAACAAAAAACTCGAACCTGCATTGGTAAACTCCAATACTTTTACGAAAAACTTAGAAAGGTATTGAAAGATTTGGTAAATGAAACCCACCTTCAATACTGCTACTGCAAATATCAACTGCAATGAAACCCCATTGACTACCAAATTCCAATCAATTGCCTTGCGGTTGGTGCTGAAGAAAAAAGCGGTACCCAATAGAAAGGACATGCCCAAAAGACCTCTGGCTACATTGTTGAGTGCCGTAGCAAATTCTGATTCATAAAAAGTAAAAAACAGAAGTGCTAAAAAAGCGACCGCCAAGACGATTAGCGATTTAGGGCGAATGGAAGTATTGGGGATAGGTTGCTCGCTTGTGGACATTGTTTGTAGTTTGATTTGTGAATGCTCAAAAAGTGGTTTCCATTAGAAATGGAGTGTGCCAAAGGTCAAAGATTACAAAATTTTTCAAAATTTCCGTATTTTCGACAAATACAATCCCAATCAAATGAATATAATTTGAAAGAGTAAGGTTTGAAATCACATAGGCAAGCTCGATTCTTGCGATGTTATTAAAGTAGCTCTGTGAATCGGAGCAGGCTCAATGATGATGGAACGTTCCCAAATGTGTTTTTTCTCTTCTACCTAGTTTTCGGTCTTCAAAATAGCATTGCAGCGCAAAACTCGTAGAAGTAAAAGCAATGTCTTCCCACGGAACTTCAGACTCTGTAAAGAGTTGAACCTCCAAACTTTCTACTCCAATACTGAAATCAAGGTTTTGAAGTTTTGCCAAAAATAGCAAATACACTTGATTGACATGAGACAGGTTGTACACACAATGCAAACCTTCAATCTCTACTTTTGCATTTGCTTCTTCCCAAACCTCTCGTTTTGCGCCCTCAGCAGTCGTCTCCCCATTTTCCATATAGCCCGCAGGTACATTCCAAAAGCCAGAACGAGGTTCAATCGCACGTTTGCAAAGCAAAACCTTGTCTTCCCAATAAACCATACAGCCCACCACCATTTTGGGGTTTTGGTAATGAATGGTCTGACATTTGCTGCAATACTGTCTTGGAACTGTATCATCAGGCATGGTAGTCAAGGCAATAGCGTCGCTGCCGCAGTTGCTACAAAAATTCATATCTTTATTTTTTCTAGTTCTCTAACAAATTTTGTAGAGGGTGTAAAGACTACAGTAGTCTAACTTCATAAAAGAATAATGATTAGCAAAATAGGGATATAATTTTCAAAAAGACAGACTACCGTAGTTTAATTTCATGGCTTTAGCCAAAGAATCTTTTTCTTTATGGTTGTCTGACAAATTCTGTGGTGAATCTAAAGACTACAATAGTGTGATTTCATAAAAGAATAATTTTTAGCAAAATAGCAGGCTAATTTGCTAAAAGATAGACTATTGTAGTCTCCCTTCACGGTTTTAGTCAAAGAACCTTCTTTATTAACAAGGACTATCAGATTACAAAATTTTTCAAATTTTTTGTAATCTTGGCATCTGAGAAACATACATTTGCCCACGAAATTGAATTTAACTTTTTCTATGTCCAAAAAAAATGTGATAAACGACACCTATCAGACCTTAAAAAAAATGTCAATGGGTGAGTATAAGGAGAAAGGTAGTAAATTTATCGCTTATGCAAAGGCGGTGTATGACGAAGAGGAGGTGAAACTATTTTTGGAGGAGGTGAGACAGGAACATCCAAAGGCAAGACATCACTGTTATGCCTATCGCATTGGTTTGGACAAACAAAAAAACTACCGTGCAAATGATGATGGCGAACCTTCTGGTACTGCGGGTCGTCCTATCTTAGGACAGATAGATTCCAATGGCTTGTCAAACGTGATGGCAATTGTGGTGCGGTATTTTGGTGGCACAAAATTGGGCGTACCTGGTTTGATTCGTTCTTACAAAACGGCTACAAAAGACGCTATTGAAAATGCTGAAATTGAAGAAAACCGCTTGATGAAGTTTTTTCAGCTGCAATTTCCTTACACAGAAATGAATGAGGTAATGCGAGTCATAAAAAGAAATAACATTGAAGTACAAAGTCAAGGTTATGACAATGAATGCTTATTGAATGTTACCATTGCAGCGGGTGATGCAGACGAAAAACTGGAAGACTTCAATAGTATGCGATTTGTGAAATTGAAGGAGTTGGAGGAATAGAACAAATTTAAAGTTGTTCAGCAACGGCGAATTCATTCAAGCTGTGCCTTTAAACTTTCTTTTTCGGTAACGGCGGTTTTAACCACCGAAGATATACTGTGACAAAAGGTTTGATTCAGTCCATTACTCAAAGCAAATAAACCTTGTGATTTGTGTCAGCGACTGAAGTCGCCGTTACCGAATAATCTTAAAGGCACAGGTTGGATGAATTCGCAGATACAAATACCGTTAGTTGTACTCGTTTTCCGCTCAACAAAATGATAAAAATAAAAAATACATAATTTTAATACGATGAAAAAAATCTTGTTATTCATATCCTGTTTTGCAGCCTTGATGGTCTTTGCCGCCTATCAATATCCTGCTGCAAATACAGCCGCCAAAACAAACCATTTTATTGCCAAAGCGCATTTTGATAAGGTCGAGGTGGGACAAAAAAACAGCGATAAGGCGATTGAGAACTATGCTTACCAATTGATGCCCAATAAAAAATCAGCGCAATTGACTTTGGAATTGCAGGAGGTGAAAGAAGGCTCAACGGGTTATCACTACTACTATCAGCCTCACTTCAATGGGATACCCGTTTTTAGGAGTTATGTGCAGGTGAATGTGAATTGGGGAGGCGAAATTTGGTCTGCTACCGAAATGACTTTTGATTTTGATAGAATACAAAAAAGCAAATTGCAGCTCACCAAACCCTTTTCAGAACTGAAGCAATTGCCTGGAAAATTTCTTCAAAAAAAGAACTTTGAAATGGAGAGTGAATTACAAACTGTAGTTTACTTCAATACAGAAGCGAAAGCAGTCATAGGTTTGCACTTCAAAGGCATCAATGAAAAGACCCATGAATTTGTAGAGTATGTCTTGGATTTGGAGGGGAATGTGCTACATGAACAAGACCAAAATAAACACTATCATGCGCCCAAATCAGAAACAAAGAAGGCGGCTACAATTGAAACGGCGACAGCTTATGTGTTTATGCCCGACCCTGTAACTTCTGCACAGGCAGTGTATGGATTGAATGGAGGTTTTCGAGATAGAATAGATGCGGACAGCCCTGAGATAAACGACGAACGAAAAGAGGTGACAATTGAAGTGACCTTTGACAATGGAGTATATCGCTTAGAAAACGAGGCTTTTTCGTTTGGAGAATTAGACCCCCGTGTAGTGCCACCTGTTACGACTACTCAACCTATTTTTGACTTTACCCGAGAACAAGATGGTTTTGAAGATGTGAATGCTTATTATCACCTCAATGCTTATCGAAATCATTTATTGAGTTTAGAAAACGTGGAAAGTGAATGTGGACTGGTAGTGGATTTGAATCCAGTTAAGAGTTTGTTGATTGAGGTAGATACCCATTCATTTGAAAATGCAGATGGGACTTTTGACGATCAATCTATGTTTCAGTATGGCAATACAAGGAGTAAGTTGTTGTTTGGAGAAGGAGGAGTGGATGATGCGGAAGATGCAGATGTGATTGTGCACGAATATGGTCATGCGATTACGCATGCTTATTGTTCTGGCTGCAATTATGGCTATGAACGATTGGCTTTGGATGAGTCTATTGGAGACTATTTTGCAGTATCGTATTCTCGAAGTATTAGTGAGTACAATTGGCAAAACATGTTTAGCTGGGATGGGCACAATGAATTTTTTGCAGGTCGAAATGCAGATACAAACAAATTGTATCCCGATGATATGAACCATTTGGCAGAACAGCCACAGAACGAGGTTAACGAAAGTTTTATCTACCCAGATAGTGAGATTTTCACTTCTGTGACGATGGAAATTTGGGAGGTTTTGGGACGTGAAGACATGGATAAGCTAATCTTGGCAAGTTTGCCTACTTTTACGGGAGATATTAAGTTTTCGACTGCTGCTGAATTGTTGTCGGCTACTTACGCTCAATTGTGTGGAGATAACAAAACAGATGCAATCAATACCCTGTTGTCTTTGAGAGGTTTGTTGGATTTTAGCTTGAGTGCAGGTCCTGACCAGACGATTTGTTTGGGAGATACGATTACCTTGGGAGAGAACTTGGTAGTTTCTGATGGCTTGGAAGTTTTTTGGAGTCCAGGAGAATCTTTTGAAGATAGTTTGGAGATAACGGCAATGGCGATGCCTGATTTTTCGGGTTATTATTATCTGAATATTCGCAACATGGAAACTGGATTTTTGCTTCAGGATTCTCTTTTTGTGCAAGTCGATTACTGTTTTGCAGCAGGGCCTGACAAACGTATTGTGTTATTGAACACCGACCGATTTTTCAACAAGCGAGGAAATTTGATTGTGGAAGTTCCAAAGGATACTGAAAATTCTACTATTGAAGTTTTTGATGTTTTTGGTCATTTGATGGGAGAATATGTTGCAGAAGGCGATACCCGTATCGAATTGGCGCAGGATGACTTGAAGGCCGGAATTTACCTTGTGAGAGTGAAGGCAGATGATAGAGAGGCAGTGTTTAAGGTAGGAAGAGCGAGGTAAGGAAAATTCAAATAAACCCCAATAAGAGCGCATTTAAATAATAATGTATTTACTTTTTAGCCATTTTCATCAATAACGAGGGGTTTAAATCCCTCGTTATTGATGAAAATTACTTGAATGATTTCTAAGAAAACCATATTTAATTACCCATAATTGATCGATAATGAACCCGATTGGCGACTCAGAATTAATTTTGAATCCAGATGGCAGTATTTACCATCTGAACTTGCTGCCTTCAGATATTGCAGATACCATCATCACCGTAGGGGATCCTGACCGTGTGGCAATGGTGTCGAAGCATTTTGATACCATTGAAGTGAGCAAACAAAAACGGGAATTTGTCACGCATACAGGTATGTACAAAGGCAAACGTTTGACAGTGATTTCAACGGGTATTGGGACAAGCAATATTGAGATTGTCTATACCGAATTGGATGCTTTGGTGAATATTGACTTGGAAACAAGAGAAATTAAGGAAGAACCAACTGTACTTAATTTTATCCGAATAGGTACTTCGGGAGGTTTGCGAAAAGGCATCGAGATAGATAGTTTTGTGGCTTCCGCTTTTGGTATAGGTTTGGACAATTTGATGGCTTTTTACGATTTTCAACCGAATGAAGCAGAGGAGGAATTGCAGGAGGCACTGCCTGAGTTGG
>JBGCDY010000001.1:0-34445 GCA_045105835.1 Chitinophagales bacterium | reverse complement strand
TTGCGCCCACCGATGTCTAAGCCCAATTTTGGGTTGGCATAGCCGAGTCCGAAGGTGACATAGCCGCTGTCACTCCCATTGTCATAGACACCACCTGCTCTCAGTATGCCCAAAATACCAATCATCATCTCCAAAGAGCGTTCTACGCTTATGGCAATCATCGTTCCTTTTTGTACGCCAATATCTTGGAGGTAGTGGGCTAATTGATTGACACTGTTGTTTAAAGCTCTATAGGTAAGGTATTGTTTGTCGTATCGGACAGCTGTGGCTTTGGGGTTTTGAAGTGTTTGTTCTTGTAAATAGTCGGTTATTAAATGCCTATTCAAAAGGGGCTGAGCTTGGGTATTGGGTATTGTTTTGATGTCTTTCATGGGGAAAAGAATTAGTCAAATTAATATGATTTGGATGTTCAAATACCGTATGCTTCTGAATAAGTGGGTTTGGTGGTGTCGTATCAGTCAAGCATGTTGGGGTAAGCAAAATTTGCTTTGTCACATATCTGACAAATGATATTATACCAAAAAATGAGCCAAAAAATTAGGTGAGCTGAAAAGAAAGGATGGTGATTGGATGAAAATTTAATGACTTTTTTTGCAGAAAATAGAAGGTAGAAATTCGTTTGTTCAACTATAAGAGTTAGTAAGTATAAGTATAATGCTAAAAAAATAATATTGGATACAAAACTATCTTAATGATGATGTTGTTTTTAGGAAAAATAAATAGATGAAAACTGTAAAAATATCCGAGGTTGAATATCTGCAAATGAAAAAGACTATTAACAGTCTTGAACAAGAACTATCGTTACTAAAAGACAAAGATTTTTTAGCAAAGTTGAATATTGCGTATAATTTATTTAGCCAATCAATTAAGAAAAAAGTACCATCAGAAAATTATGCTATTCCCTCTATAAAACGTGGTTCAGGTAAGCATCTAATTACGTATATTGCAGATGATTTTACTGACCCAATTGATGATTTTAAGGAATACATGTAACCATGAAAATACTTTTAGACACCCATATTTTGATTTGGCATTTGACAAGTAACCCCAGATTAAACCGCATAAAAAGTGGAATTATTGAGGACTCATCCAACAGCATTTTTTTTAGTATTGCAAGTTTATGGGAAATTGCTATTAAAACAAGTATAGGTAAGCTTGAAATTGTTTCTCCAATTGAATTTTTAGTGCCACCAGAAATCTCAATTCTAAATATAACATTGTCTGATATAGCAGCAATAGAAACCCTACCATTTCATCATAGAGACCCTTTTGACCGAATGATTATTGCTCAAGCAATGACTCATAATCTTCCTATAATGACTGATGATAATAAATTTAAATACTATGATACAACCATTATATGAATAAGAAATCTCTTAAGTATTTTCTCCTTTACAAACCCTTCAATGTCCTCTGTCAATTTACTGATTCCTCCAATAGCAAACGGACGTTGGGGCAAGTATATGCCTTCCCAAAGAATGTTTACCCTGTGGGAAGATTGGATACCGAGAGCGAAGGGCTTTTGATATTGACGAATGACAAAACGCTCAATCACCGTCTTTTGAATCCACAATTCGCCCATGAACGAACCTATTGGGTGCAAGTTGAGGGGGTTCCAACAAAAGAGGCTTTGCGGCAACTGGAGAAAGGAGTGGACATCAAATTGAGTCAAAAGAAAATCCACCACACATTGCCCGCCAAGGTGACATTGCTTCAAAATCCTCCTACCGTTCCCGACCGTGACCCACCCATTCGTTTCCGTCAAAACCAACCTACTTCGTGGCTCGAACTGACCTTAACCGAAGGCAAAAATCGCCAAGTTCGCAAGATGACCGCCAAAGTAGGTTTCCCTACGCTTCGGTTGATTCGGACTTCTATTGAAGGTTTGACCATTGAAGGAATGGATGTCGGACAGGTATTGAAGATTTCTGAAAATACTTTGGAGCGGAAAGTATTTGCTTTGTAAGCCAATTACACGACAATACCGCTTTTGTTGTTTATAAATCACCGTTTTATCAAAAGTCTGTGTTATTTTTGAGCAGGAATAACAATTTTTGTTCAAAAAAGGAATACCTATCCATTACGCATTCAAATGCTTCTAACCAAATGAACCATCCAGTTTACCATCTTATTCTTGCCCTGTTTTTTGGGTTCATCACGCTTGATTCACAAGCACAGACACCCATCCAAACACAAATAGCTATTCAGGCAGATGCCACTCCAGAACCTTGTGGAACAGAACTTTCTACTAAACAATTGAAGTGGCTCAAAGAATTTCGCCAACAGCCCACAAATTACCTCAAATCTGCGGATGAACCTTTGTATGTACCCATGCAAATTCACATATTGGGTTCAGGCTATGAGGACAAACCTTATGGGTATTATCCTGCTCAAGAAGCCTATCGAGTGCTGTGTGAATTGAACGATGATTTTACAGGAACGGGTATTCAGTTTTACAGTGCGGCGGACTTCAATTATATCGTGAAAGCGGGTTATTATTCGCAGTTTGAAGTGTCGCAAGGTTTGGAGATGATGAGCATTCACAATTTTCCGAATGTCATCAACGTCTATATCGTTGGCAAGGCAGCGGGTTTGTATGGTTATTTTTCACCAACTTATGATGGGATTGTGGTCATCAAAAGCTGCATCGAAACGGGCGACAATACTTTGGCGCATGAAGTAGGACACTATTTTTCATTGCCGCATCCTTTCCTCGGTTGGGAAAATGGCAAAACGCCTCCTGCTCACCAACAAGAACTGGTAGATGGTTCTAACTGTGCGATTACGGGAGATTATTTTTGTGATACCCGTGCGGATTTTGTCTCCAAAAGATGGAACTGCCCTTACAATGGAAAACCTCTGTATGACCCAAATGGCGACTTGATAAATCCTGACGAAACGCTTTTTATGTCCTATAGCTACGATGCTTGTTCCAGTCGGTTTAGTGATGAACAAGGAGAGGCGATGATTGGAAATATTTTTCAAATGCGTCCCTATTTGCTGCAAAGTTCTCCCGCAGGAATCGTTCGGATGGATGAAAATCTACTATTGTATCCAGAAAGCCCTGCAACTCCAGTGCCTTTCGAGCATGTTTTCTTGTCTTGGTCACCCGTTGAAGGAGCGAGCGAGTATTATGTGGAGGTTCGCAATGAAGATTTGATTGTGAACATTGCCCCCGCAGATGCCTCTTTTTATACCACCGAAACGAGCGCAATGCTGACATTAGATCCTTATATCACCTACAATTGGAGTGTACAGCCTTTGGCAGAAAATATAGCCTGTACCAAAGCTGCAAAGGGTAAGTTTTCGACGACTCGTGCTAGGACGATTTATACAGAAGACTTCACGATGGAAGTGCCGCAATGTCATGGCGAAACAGGTGGAACGCTTCAAATTGAAGTGGCTGGTGGTATCGCTCCTTATACCTATTTGTGGGAGGATGGAAGTACAGAGTCTTTTATCGAAAACATCACAAGTGGTATTTATAGCGTGGTGGTAAAGGATGCAAAAGACAAACAAAATACTTTGCGTTTTTCTGTGCCTCAACCCAAACCTGTTGATATTGAATTGGCTCAAACTAATTATAGTGAGGTTATAGCGAGGGTTTCGGGAGGAACTGCCCCCTATGAATTGGAGTGGTCAAATGGCATGACAGGAGAAATTATTGAAGGAATGGACGCTGGAATTTACGAACTTTTGGTGCGAGATGGCAATGGTTGTGAGCAAACGAAAAGTATTCAAGTAGTGGATTTTGAAGTGGTCAAACGCAATTTGTCCTGCTATGGGACAAAAGATGGCTCAATTACCTATTCTTTCGCTGATGAAACACCTGACTATCAATTTGACTGGAATATTGGGGAGACGACTGCAATGGTGGAGGGTTTGACACCTGCTGTTTACAGTGTCGAAATTACGGATGGAAACCTCATCAACATCGAACAAAAATTCACGATTTCAAACCCTGAACCACTTCATGCTGAATTGACGATTGATGAGGAGGGAACGGTTTGTGCGACGGTGACGGGCGGAACGCCTCCTTACGTGTATATGTGGCCCATCGGAATCACCGACCAGCCTTGTCAAAGTGGTTTGCCAGATGCTTCCTTGATTCCTGACCCTTGGAAACTGAACTTGGTGATTACGGATGCAACGGAATGTTTCTTGGAGTTTTATCCTTTTGAAATTCCGCCTCCTGCAAATGGCGAAAAACGGGCTTCGAATACGGCTTTGGAATTGTCTTTGGGTGATTTCCAACTATTCCCGAATCCTGCAATGCGCCACCAAATGCCTAAACTTCAATTTGAGCTGAACCATGCTTCAAAAGTGGCTATCCGTGTGTACAACAATATGGGGCAATTGATGCACCAAACACAGGGCGATTATGATACGGGTGTTTATGGAGAGTTGTTGGAGATAAGTGATTGGAATAGTGGCTTGTACTTGGTCAAAATTGAAGTGAATGGAATCAGTGCAGTGGAGCGTCTGTTGGTTTATTGAGTGCTAACTAAGACGTAAGATTAAAGATACAAGACTAACGATAAGATTTTTGTAGTGGTAAATGCATAAAAAACGCCATAGGTTTCATAAACCTATGGCGTTTTTGTCTAAAGCTATTTTTCACTTTCTAAGTGCCTCTTCAATATCCAACAAATACCGATTTTCCTTCACCGTAGTATCAGGTCTTTCGATGGCATCCATAAATTTAGCTCCCCAATAGGTGATGATTTTTTGAGAGCCAAAATTGTCCGCTTTGCAGGTGATGAGGAGCTGCTGTAAGCCCATTTCTTTGGCTTTGAGGAGTGCCAGGCCCAATTGTTTTTTACCATAACCCATTTTGCGTTTTGAAGGGCGAACTTGATAGCTGATGTGCCCACCGATTCGCTGCAAATAGATGTTGAGTTGGGTGCGAATGTCTATTCTGCCAATGTATTCTTTTCCTTCCACAAGCCAGAATTGTTGGGTAGGAACGTAGCCCATTGGGAGGTTGATACCTTTCGCAAAGTTGTTGTAATGGGTGATTAGCCCTTTGAAGTTTTTGGTGGTAGATTGAAAATCAATGTCCGTATTCAATCCTTCTTTGTGGAATTCTGCAAGGGCTTTGAGATAAGATTTGCGGTATTTGAGGTGGGGTAAAACCAGTTGGCACATGGAGATTTGATTTTTTATTGTTGAGTTTTGGGTGAAATAGGGGGATGGTTTTGGAGCTTCAAAATGGACTCGACTATCCGCAATACTCCAAGAAATGGACTTCTCTTTTGTCCATATCCAAAGCACACAAATGTCCCATTCCAGGCCCTTCATAGACACAACCTCCGTCAATATCAAAAGGCATGTCTTCTTTTAGGTTCTCTTTTATCAATTGGAAATGCGTGGGCGTATGACCATGCACAATCGTTTTTCCTTCAATGAGTTCGGGAATAATGTCCTTGTACCAATACCGCAACCACAACATCGCAAATTCGTCTCTGTACAAATCGTTTAGTTCCTCTGCATAACGAAAATTGAAACCTGCGTGAACCAATAGATAGTCATCTAATTCAAAGTAGTATTGCAGGTTTTCGATAAAGTCAATATACTTTTGGGGAATATCCGTCCAGTGTTCTACCCCAAAACTCTGTAAGGTGGCATCTCCTCCTGCCATAATCCAGCTATCAGCAGTCATTTCTGACTGAAAAGAGCGAAGGAGCATATCTTCATGGTTGCCCATCAGACAATGAACTTGATAACCTTTTGCCTGTAAATCCATGATGACATCAAAAACTCCTTTGCTGTCAGGGCCTCTATCAATGTAGTCTCCCAATAAATAAAGGGTGTCTTCTTTTTGAAGCTGAATCACCTCTGTCAGCATTTTTTCAAATGTAGCTCTACATCCATGAATATCAGTAATTGCAAATCGTCTCATAAAAGTTGGATAAATATTGAAGAGTTAAAATTGGAGGATTGAATTTTGTGGTATTCCTTCGTTCCAAAGTAATAAAAAAACCTCAAGATATGAATACATCTTGAGGTTTAACTATGGCTGATTCCTAAACTGTTTTATTGCAGTACGCAATAGTAAAGTCTAAATATCAGTCTTTTGCGAAAGATCTTGTGGTGAGTTGCTCATAATTTTTATTGAGCATTTTTACAAAATAGAGACCTTCTGGAAGTGCAGAAGCATTGATGCGGTATTTACCTACATTGTAAGGTACTGCATAATGTGCCATTTTGCGACCAATCAAGTTATATACTTCTACATAACGAACATCAGTATCCGTTCCTACTTCTATTGTCAAGTTGTCACGAACAGGGTTTGGATAGACTTTGATTTGACCCAAAGGATCATCTTCAATACCTACGGTAAAGGCATCTGCAGAATAAGTCATGGTAATGTTGATGTTTGCACTGTCAATTACAGCCCATACAATCACCTCTGCAAAACCACTACCTTCAATTTCACCTGGTTGAAAGTGAAGATCCAAAAGCATTGATCCATCTTTAGGGATGGTCAAAGGTTGAGGGTTTGCGTCAATGAATGGTGCCCAACAGCTAATCGGGTCACAAACTTGACTGCTCCATCCTTCAGGGATATTGCTTTGGACTCTTGCCCATCTTACTTCAAGGTCAGCACCTGTATTGTTGTGAATGGTAGAATGTGCAATGATTTCGAACTCTGTTAAGAAATCTCCTGCCTCAATATTTACATCTGGATCACCTGTAAGGAGTTGTGCCGCTGCAGGAAGCGTCCCAACTACGAGAAACAGGGTTAATAAGTAGAAAAGTAATCTTTTGTTCATCAGCTATAGTGTTTATTTGTGTTAAAAAATAATTTTTGCTTCAATGTTAGAATCGAGGAAATATAACAAATTGTAACCTTATTATCACAATAATATCTCCGAAAAGTTCATTTTTATGCGAAAAAAGAAAGAGATGACATAAAAATGGCAAAAAACTTTGTGGCTTCACAAAAGGAAGTTACAAAGTTTTTCGTTGATAATGGCTTGCTGCCACTGTTGTTTAGACTTAAAAAACTAAGAAAAGTTACTGTATGAAGGTTTTGTAAAAACAAATGTCAAATCCAAAATGATGTTTGAATTTGACATTTGAAGTTTAATATTTTGATTCTTTGAAGAAAGGATTGATTATAGACCAACCAAGTTTTTAAAGAACCTTTATTCTATTAGTGTGTAATCACCAATTTTTTAGTGTTTAATACCGTATTTGCTACCTTCAATTGGTAAACGTAAATACCGCTTTGAAGGTGGGCTGTGTTGATATTGATTTGTGTGCTACCTGCTTCAATGGTTTGTTCCATGACATTTCTGCCTGTTGCATCCATTAGTGTAAATATCGCATCTTGACTGATGTTTGCAAAATCAACCTGAGTAAACTGGTTACTTGGATTTGGGTGATTTTGGGTCATTGCTATTTTTGAAACAGCTTCGTCAAAAGCAATGTCAGTAGTAACACCATTGAACCAATCGTGTGTAGCTTTGATAAAATTACTTTTAACCTCATCGTTTCCAAACATTTCCAAACCAACACCTAAGTAAACCAATTTGTATTTGTCTGTATGGGCTTTGATACCTGCAATTCTAGGAGAATTACCATAGTAGAAAATTGGTGTGGCGTATTCACTGCTTGCGTCTGGCTCAATTTGGTCAGGGAAAAAACTACCACCATAGTAGTCAATAATGGAGGTATTGGACAAGTGTGCAAAACTACCATCGTCTGTATTAGGACGTAAAGAGGAGTTGTTTCCATTGCCATCATCTACAAAATTAGCATGTAGGTAGTTTTTGTAGAAAGAACGTGATAGGGGAGTAGTATAAGGGGAAGGGGATCCATCAGATAAAGTACCTTCTACTTCCCAACCAATGTCTTGACCCATAATCAACAAATTGACTCCTGCATCCATTCTATTCATCAACATGAATAAGAAGTCCTGATTCAATGAAGGGAAAGTCCATCCAACGTTGAAGTAGATGTTTTCGACTTCGTTCAATACTTGATAGGTAACTCCGTCAATAAATGCTTTTTTGCTAATTCTTCCAAAACCTTCACTGTTTGTAGTCGCCAAACCATCTGTATATTGACTTCCCCAAGCAGGGTTCTCAGAGTTATCTACTACGATATCTGTAGCTCCATTGTTTACATAATAAACAAGTTTCATTGGGTGAACAAGTGGTTTTCCCTCTAATGCAATGGTTAATTCATATCGAGCAAGACCTTTGGTCTCTCCAGGAGTCACATTGATACCTATATTGGATTCCATACCTGCCTCAAAAGGCAATTGTGCAAAATCAATTGGCAAATCAAATTCTCCAATAACCATTGAAGCAGTCCAGTCAGCAGGTGCATCAGTAGTTAAAGTGAATTGAAGTGTATTAGAAGATTTGAAAAGTGTTTTCATCGAACCAACAAAAGAAGTAGCACCTCCGTCATTGGCTTGTTTGATATTGGTCCATTCAGTCGTTGCGTATTCAACAGGAATGTCAATGCTCGAACCAGAGTTGATTACTTCTTTGGTTGTCTCATTTTGTACGAATGCTACTACATAGAGTTGCTCTTCGTTCCAATCATCCTGTATGTCAAAAGTATAAGAATACCGAACAGTTTCTCCCATTGAAGCAGCACTAAAGCTTTCACCATTGATACCCGAAATCATTTTTCGGAAAATATTGGGAAAGTCAGTTTCACCATTAGAACCAGGTGCAGAACCATAATCTAAGTACTTTTCTACTACGGCAGTTCTGATTACCCAATTACCGTTTGGTACATCTCCATGAGTGGTGACAGTAATGTCTACTTTCCCCTCAGTTTCAGACTTTTTGCTTTGTTCGACTGAGATACTAATAGGGCTTGTTTGTGAGGTGATCATGTCAATGTCTGCCTGTGTAGCAGCTCCCGGACCATCAAGATCGGTTCCGCTTCTGATCATGTCAGGAACACCACTGACTCCGTAGTAGGATACTCGGCTGGTACTTTCACTTGTATTCGACTGATACATAGGGTCAAATCCAGGCCAAGAAGTGTGGTAAGCAATGTGGTGTGCTTTGGTTTCGTTCTGGTCATAAAGTGCTTGGAAGGCTGGATTTAGGGTGGCACAAGGTGGGCAACTTGCATTGGTAAAGTGCTCAAAAAGAACATATTTTTTAGCTCCCTGGGCATTTACTACAAGCGTACTAGCAAACATTAGTAAGATAAGGGGTAGAAAGTTTTTCATACAGAAAATTTATTCGTGTTAAATAATTGAGTATTGCCATGACTTAGTTAGTCAATGTAACGACAAAAATAAGAGACATACTTACAGTATTAGTCTATTCTCTAAAGTTTTTTGGTATTTTTGGCGACACAGAGTAATATAATTTCTTTTACACAAAATATTAAACATGAAACGAATGAAGAAATCATTACAAGTAGTTGTCCTTTTTCTACTTTTAGGATTATCGCCTCAAATGTTTGCTCAATGTAGTGAGTTTGAGACAGAAGTGGTTTTGGTACTGAACAGTGATACTTATGGTGCAGAAATGTACTGGGAGCTTGAACTTCAAGGTTTTGTCATTGCTTCTGGTGGATGCGAGCAGATTAAACCTGGTGGGCTACGAATTCAAGGCGGCCTTGCAGGCTGTAGTGGATTGTACGAAACAGGTACTCACATTGAGTCCATCTGTATCCCTTCTGGATTAGAGGTGACTTTCACGATGTACGATGATTATGGCGATGGTATCTGCTGTAGTTTTGGAAACGGCTCTTACGAAATATTAGGTGCTGATCCTCCAGTAATGGGAGGAGAATTTGGTAACTCTATGTCTCATACTTTCACGCCTGTAGGCATCTCCGAAAGAACAGATATGGCTATGCGTTCTATTACTACAGGTAATGCAGATTATTTGGTAGAAGGACCTACTAAGATTTCAGGTACTTTCGAGAACTTGGGAACTACAACTGTGAATTCTGTACAGGTAAACTGGCAAATTGATGGTGGCAATACCTACAAACAAAACCTTACAGGTTTAGACATCGCTCCTTATTCTTTCTCAACAGTGAATTTTGACCACCTTACAGGATGGTCTGCATTGGCAGGTGAGCATGATTTGAAGGTATGGATTTCTAAAGTAAATGGTTTTGCAGATGACGATGCAAGCAACAATTCAGTAAACAAAACATTGAATATTTTAGAGCAAGTAATCGAAAATGATGTAGTAGTAGAGCATTTTACTCAAGCTTCTTGTGGCCCTTGTGCTGTTAGAAATCCTGCTTTTGACGGAATGCTTGAAGAAAATCGTTTTAGAGTTGCACCTATTAAATACCACACTTCTTGGCCTGGTGTTGACCCAATGTACAACGAGAATTCTTCTGATCCAACTACTCGTGTAAGTTACTATGGTGTAGGTGGTGTGCCTCAAGCGTTCTTAAACGGTTCTGAAGCAGATCTTGCTCCTTCTGATGCTCCAACGATTGTTGATTTGAGTCAGGAGTCTACTCAGTTTGTAATTGAGTTGGATGAAAGTATGACAATGGATGGCAATGGTGCAAACATCAATGTTAAACTCACTGCTAAAAATGATATCAATATTAATAATTTGGTAGCACACATTGTAGTAACTGAAGAAATGGTTGAGTATGATACTCCTCCAGGTACGAATGGTGAGCAGGACTTCCCACAAGTAATGCGTAAGATGTTCCCTGATGCGGAAGGTACGGGTCTTCCTGCCCAAACAGCAGGTATGGAAACTAGTTTTAACTTTACTTATGAGTATCCAGATTTTGTAGATCCTTCTTTGTTAAGAACAGTAGTATTTGTTCAAAATAATTCTAACCGTGAAGTATTGCAAGGTTACAATTCTACTGGTCAAACTGGTACAAATGTAGAAAGCAACGTAAAAGGTGGTGAAATCAAAGGTATGGGAGTTACTGTTGCAGTACAAGACGAATTTTGTCCTGGTGGCAACGATGGTTCAATTACTGTAGATGCTACTCAAATTGATGGTGTTTATGCTGTTCTTTGGGAAGGTATCACAAGCACTGAAAATACCATTAGTGATTTGACTCCTGGTGTTTATACTTTCTCTGTTGTAGATGGAGATGGTAACCAAGAACAATATTCTGTAGAAGTAGGTCTTGGTGAAGGCCCAGATGCTCGATTTGATGCTCCAGAAGAGTTTTGTATTGAAGAGGGTAAAGTAGCGTTTGATATTTTAGGTCTTGACAATGGAACATTTATGATTGATGGCGAAGCGATTGAAGGTAGCGAGTGGAATCCTGGTAAATCAGGTACTTACACCGTTGAGTATACTGTTAATGCAGGTGACTGTTCCAATACTTTTGAAAGACAAGTAACCGTTGTAGATCCTATTGATGCAAGCTGGTCAACTGCAAGTGGTACATTAGAATTGTGTCAAAGTGATTTTCCACTTCAATTGATTCCATTGTCTGAAAATGGTGTTTGGAGCACTTCTGATGGTAGTAGCGTAGAAATGACGGATGAAGGCCCAATGCTTTCTGCTGCACTTGGTAGTGTTGCTAATGGTGTATTCGTAGTGACTTACACTGGTTGTGGTTCTTCTGTTTCTCAAAACATTACTGTTTACAAAGAGCCTGCTGTAACGATCATCACGACTCCTTCTATTTCTATTTGCGCAAGCGATGAAGATGCTGGGATTGACTTGAAAGGTATTCCTGCTTTCTGTAGCTGTGCTTTGACTTTCAATGTATATGACGAAGAAAACAACCTTGTTTATTCTGGTACTGCTGAAGATGAAGACGTGTTCTATCCTGCAAAATACATTGACAATGATGCTGAAGGTGCTTTCAAATTCTATGTAGCTTCAGTGAATGGTTTGTGTGAAGGCCCAACAAGAGAGTTGACGATCAACACTACTGCTGCTCCTGTTGTAAACTGGGAAGAAGTTACTTTCTTCGAGCAAGGTTCAAGTGCTACTTTGGATGCTACCAACGAAGGTGCTACTTACCTTTGGTCTACTGGTGCAACTACACCTACTATTGAAGTAAGTGAGCCAGGTCTTTACTCTGTAGAAATCATGAGTGCAAATGGTTGTATCACAAGAGCTGAAACAACTGCTGACTTTACTACAGACATCGAAGACTTAACCAAACCAACTTTGTTGAGAGGTTATCCAAACCCTGCTAACCAATACACAGTTATTGAATTGGTAAACATCACTGAAGACTTGCAACTGCAAGTAAGAGACTTAGCTGGTCGTTTGATCACGACTCGTAACATCAACAGTGGAACGACTCAAGTTGAAGTGAAAACCAACGGTTTGGCAGAAGGTACTTACCTTTACCAATTGAGCAAAGACAACACGATTCTTTCTACTCAAAAAATCGTAGTGATTCACTAATCGAATGACCGTTAATTAGTGAAAGCTAATTATCCAACCATTTACAATGATAGCAAACCCCTTGGTACAACTGTACGAAGGGGTTTGTTTTTTTAGTGTTTATTCAAAACGAAGCAGATACGATAAATTCGATAAGGAATTGGATTTTAGCTTGAATTTGTACCTTAAATTTGAATTTAAGTTTTTCTTACCTTTGCGCTCTTCAAATGTTCAACAACACAACTATGGAAACCAATTTAGACGCATTAGACTTTTGGACAGGGCAAACTCTTTTGATAGACAAACCCTTCAAATGGACATCTTTTGATGTGGTCAACAAACTGCGCATTGCGATATCTCAAACGCATACGCCCCGAAAAAGAGTGAAGGTAGGTCATGCAGGGACATTAGATCCTTTAGCAACAGGGTTACTGCTTATTTGTACGGGGAAAAATACCAAGAAAATAAGCGGGCTGCAAGGTATGAGAAAAGAATATACAGGAACCATTACCCTCGGTGCTACCCGTCCATCCTTCGATATGGAAACCGAAATTGACCAAACATTTGATTTTAGTGCTATTGGAGAAGAAGAGATATATCAGGCTACAAAACAGTTTATAGGAGTCATTGACCAATTTCCGCCCATCTTTTCGGCTCTGAAAGTAAAAGGTAAACGTCTGTATGAGTCTGCAAGAAAAGGCGAAAAAGTAGAAATCAAATCCCGAAAAGTCGAAATAAACGAATTTGAAATCACGGGAATCGAACTACCTGAAGTCCATTTCAGAATCAGTTGCAGTAAAGGAACCTATATCAGAAGCATCGCACACGATTTTGGCAAAGCCCTCAACAATGGTGGCTACTTATCAGCCCTTCAACGAACTTACATCGGTGAATACGCCCTTGCTAATGCTTGGAATTTAGAAGAATTGATTGCCAAGGTCAAGGAAATGAAGGTAGATCCTCAAAGCTAAAAATCCATCAAACGTTTACCTAAACCAAGGTGAGCTTAAAGAATTGATTGAAATGGGTAGGTGAACTTGCTGGGGGAATAAGTAATGAAATCACTCATCTACATACAGAATTTTCAATCAATTAAATTTAAAATTAAATATCCTTCGCTTCAATATCAAACAAGAAAACATTTGCACTACCAGTAAACTAAGACTTCAAAGAGACATAAAAAGCATCTGTTCTTCAAAAAAAACTAAAAAAATAATTTGCTACATGATTTATTTTCGATATATTTGTTACAATTTCCCACTCCACATCATTAACAATTAGATTACGCAACTCCATTCTTACACAAAACTCAGGGCAATGAATACCTATAACCAACGTTACCTCAATCGCACCTATCTTTGGGTATATTTTCTATCAGTACTCATTCTACTGCTTGCTACCAGCTGCAATCCCACCACCCAACTTCAAGTACTTCAACCCGCTGCCTTCGCCGTTCCTGACCACATCGAAACCGTCGTAACCATCAATCGGAGTATTCCTCCCAAAAAGTTTTGGAATGCAGTCGAAGGACTCATTACAGGAGAAACCATAGGGCAAGACAAAGAAGGCGCACGCAATGCCTTGGGCGAATTGACCACCGCACTTACCCAAACACCCCGATTTATGGTCAAACAATCAGGTCTTGAAATGATAGGAAGTGGAAGCTTCAATTTGCCACCTCCTTTGCCTTGGAACGAAGTCAATCGGATTTGTCAACAATATGGAGCTGATGCTTTGGTCGCATTAGAAGCCTATGATACCGACATCCTCCAAAACTGCAATCCACGAGAAGTCAAAAGCAAAGATAAGGAAGGAAATACCGTCATAGAAACCCGTTATGATGCTACTTTGAATACAGCTGTAAAGCTCGCATGGCGAATGTATGATCCCCAAAAACAGCAAATTATTGATGAATTTACAGTAGCAGAAGGTTTAGACTGGGAAGAAAACGCTGATACACATGATGGTGCAATAGGACTCTTGCCACAGCGACAAACAACCATCAATGATGTAAGCAGAATCGCAGGCGGTTCTTATGGAATGCGAATTGCCCCCATTTGGATCAGCGTAGAACGCACCTACTACAAAGACCACAAAAAGAATCCACAAATGGAGAATGCGACCCGTCTTGCTAAAGTCAATAACTGGAAAGCTGCGGCTGCGCAATGGCAAATTTTGGTCAATTCATCCGATGAAAAATTGGCAGGAAAAGCAACTTACAACATGGCTATTGCCAATGAAGTCGAAGGAGATTTGGAATCTGCATTGGAATGGGCACAAAAATCTTATACCCAATTTGGCAATGGTAAGGCAAGATCTTATGTCGATATCTTGAACCAAAGAATCAGGGAACAACAAGAAGTCGATAGACAAATGAACATTCGATAAAGGCAATAAAACTCACTCCCTACACAAAGCAAAATTAAAGATTGGCAATCAAATCACTATAAGATACTTCAATCAAGTCTTCTTCTTCAATACCAAACAACTCCATATAATACCCACATTGCTCCTGCAATTTTTGTTTGCCAATAGTTCCATCCACATCAATCGCTTCAATCTCCACAAAGCTCCCCAAACTTTCAACCACATCTAAGTGAAACTTCACATTGTCAATAAAATAGATGCCTCTGTGCTTATCAACTACAATTTTTACCCCCAAAGCATTCGTCAATACAGTCTTGATATTGGAATCTGCGGCAACTTTTTCCAAGGCGACGATTGAAGCTTTGGGCTGTTTTCCGTCTGGACGATTGTAGTGAATCAGATTGCGTTCTATGTTGCCTTCTCTTAGTTTGAGTCGTCCCATTATACAGTGAAAGTAAGTGTCAATTTGGTGGTCAATGCCTTTGAAGTCTGCGGAATGTCCTTCAAGGATAGACTTGATTTTTTGAGGCGCATGGCAGCGAGCTTTAATTTCTATGTTGAGATGCATTTGTTTTTATTTTTCTTGTTGGGGTGTGAAAAATGGTTTTGAATTTTATGATGTTCTTTATGATTCTTCTTCTTTATCAGAATTTGGTGTAGGTGTTTCTTGGTTGATGATTTTTAATTCATCGTTGATATCCACTTCTTTGAGTGTTTTTTCTAATGCTTGTTCGAGGTATTCTTTGAGAAGGGCTAATCTTTCGTTTTTACTCAAATCATTCTTTGCGAATTTCCCTTTTTTAGGATAGACTTCCAGAAAAACGACTTCTTGTTCTTCAGCATTAATAAGATTAATAACTCGATAACCACTGCTTGTACCTTCTCTCATTGTTCTGTTGGGAACTCTTGTTTTTAGTACAATATTATCGCCCAAATACACAAGAATATCACTTTTTAATAGTGCCAAAACATCTTCGATTTCACTGTATGTGCCGCAAATATCTTGTCGTATTTTCAAGTAATTCTTCTTTCCTTTTCGCTCTAACTTGTCTAAGCTTTGGAGGAAATTATCAATTGCTTTGTAAGTAACCAATGTATTATAGTTTTTGAATTTGAGTAAGTAAATCTTGTATATCAGTATCTTGATTCCATTCTGCTCTTGACTTTTTCAGTTCTTCAAATTCTTCTTTGGATTTATCGTAAAAATAATCCAGCCACTCAAAATCACAAAATTTCGCTTTTTCATAACCCATTACTTCACCATCCTTAGTACCAATCCATGAATAGTGATATTTGATTTCTTTAGAAAAATCAAAGTCGTCAAGTTCCTCAAAGTAATCCAATGTTTTTTTAATAGTGGCTTTTTCCTCTTTACTCAAATACAAACTTTTGAAGGAAGGAGCATTTTTCACAGACAATACAAATGTATCACAAACTTTTACTTGTGTCAAAATCTCCTTGTCATTAAGAGACTTCAATAATTCCTCTATTTCAGGGGAAAAAGGATAATTAGAAGATTTTTGATAGGTGAAACCTGTTATAGACTTTTGATAGAGCGCATAATGCCCAAAATCTATCAAGTAAAACAAACCATTCAATTGGTGGTTATTAATTGATTCCTCTATTAATTGGAAATTGTAGATTAAATATTGAAGCAGTTTTTGGGTTTTTTGACTTGCTTTAATAGTATTATTCACATCTTTCTTCAATTGCTGCAATTCCTTAGGCGACAATTGTTGTACCAATTGGAGTAAGTCAGAATATTCAATTTTCAATTGTAAACCCATAGCTATTTCGTTTTTCTCGTAAAGATAAAGATTTAACGTTTGCGCCTCAAAAAATAGTTCCTTCAATTCCCTATCATTCCTTATCTTTACCTTCCCAAAAATAAACGCATTTCTCTACAAATATTCAAGTCCGATGGACTTGTCAAAACCCAAATGGTTTCAAGGCATTCATTATTTGCCACCAAAAAACGACTTCAATTGAATAATTCTATGCAAGACGACAAACGTTTATTCCTTCTCGACGCTTTCGCCCTTATATACAGAGCTTATTTTTCCTTCATCCGCAATCCTTTGATCAATTCCAAAGGGCAAGATGTGTCGGCAACTACAGGCTATGTCAATATTTTATACGATTTGTTATCCAACCAAGGCGCAACACACTTGGCAGTCGTATTTGACCCACCAGGAGGAACGTTTCGACACAAGGAATTTCCGTTTTACAAGGCGAATCGTGAAGAAATGCCAGAAGGCATTCGCAGCGCATTGCCGTACATCAAAGCCATCACCAAAGCCTTCAATGTTCCGATGTTGGAAGTAGCGAATTTTGAAGCGGATGATGTCATTGGTACAATTGCAAAGAAAGCTGCAAGGGATGGTTTTACTGTCTTTATGGTCACACCCGACAAAGACTATGGACAATTGGTGGAGGAAAACATCAAAATGTACAAACCTGCACATTTGGGACGACCTGTCACGATTATGGGAGTGAAAGAAATCTGTGATTTGTGGGGAATCGAACGAACCGAACAGGTAATTGACATTTTGGGGCTGATGGGAGACTCATCGGATAATATCCCTGGCGTGAAAGGTATTGGAGCAAAAACGGCTGCAAAACTATTGAAGGAATACGACAACATCGAAAACTTGATTGCGAATATTGATAAATTGAAGGGCGCAAGCAAGAAAAAAATGGAGACGGACAAAGAAAATGCCATCATTTCCAAAAGGTTGGCGACGATTGTGTTGGATGTACCAGTAGATTATCACCCAAATAGTTATCACATTGACCCCATCAACAAGGAAGCATTGAAGGAAATTTTTGTGGAATTGGAATTCCGCAATTTAGGGAAACGTATTTTGGGCGATGACTATCAGGTGAATAAAGCCTCTCGCAGACCGAAAGGGGCAAGAGCAACCGCTCCTACTGGACAATTGGACATGTTTGCCAACGAAATGCACCAAGAGCTTTTGCCTGATGAGGAGGTAGAAGCTGGACAAACGATTGAAAATATCAAAAAAGACTATCACAGCTGCGAAACGCCCGAAAAACGTGCGGATTTGATGGCGAAGCTTTTGCAGCAAAAAAAGGTGGCTTTTGATACCGAAACAACGGGCTTGGATGCCAATCAAGCCGAATTGGTGGGAATGTCTTTTTCGTGGAAAACCAATGAAGGCTATTACGTGCCTGTTCCTGCCGACCAAAAAGAGGCGCAAGCGATTGTAGAGGAATTTAGACCCTTCTTTGAAAGTAAGTCCATCGAAAAGATTGGGCAAAATATCAAATACGATATGCTGCTTTTGAAGTGGTATGATATGGAGGTGAAAGGAAAACTGCATGATACGATGTTGGCACATTACCTTATCGAACCCGATATGCGCCACAACATGACGATTCTTTCGGAGACTTACCTCAATTATTCTCCTGTACCGATTGAAGATTTGATAGGTAAAAAAGGGAAGAAGCAAGGCTCGATGCGGGATGTAGAATTGGAGAAAATAACCCAATATGCTGCCGAAGATGCGGATTTGACTTGGCAGTTGAACGAAAAATTTGAACCCAAAATAGCAGATGCCACTTTCAGCAAGTTGTATGCCGAAGTTGAAATGCCATTGGTGCCTGTATTGACCGAATTGGAGTACAATGGAGTGAACTTGGATGTGAAATTTTTGGAGGAATATTCCAAAGAATTGGGCATTGAAGTAACCGAAATGCAAAAGGGAATTTTCAAAGAAGCAGGCGTAGAATTCAACATTGATTCTCCACTGCAAATGGGAAAAATCCTTTTTGACCGAATGGAAATTCCCTACAAAGGCAAAAAAACCAAAACGGGACGCTATTCGACCAATGAACAAACACTGACGGATTTGGAGGGTGACCATCCGATTATTGCGGATATTTTGAATTACCGTGAGTTGGTCAAACTGAAAAGCACTTATATTGATGCGTTGCCGCAATTGGTAAATCCAAAAACAGGACGAATTCATAGTAGCTTCAATCAAGCAGTCGCTGCAACAGGTCGCCTTAGTTCTGCCAACCCCAACCTTCAAAACATCCCCATTCGTACAGAAAGAGGACGACAAATCCGAAAGGCATTTATTCCTCGAAGCAGCGACTTTGTGATGATGGCAGCGGATTATTCTCAAATTGAATTGCGACTGATGGCAGTGATGAGTCAGGACAAAGTGATGTTGTCTGCTTTTCAAGAAGGCTTGGATGTTCACTCTACAACGGCTGCAAGGGTTTTTGGAGTGAGTTTAGAGGAGGTGAGTACGGATATGCGACGCAAGGCGAAAATGGTGAATTTTGGTTTGATTTATGGCATCAGTATTTTTGGTCTGGCACAGCGTTTGGCAATTCCTCGACGAGAAGCCAAAGAGATTTTTGATGAATATTGGAAGCAGTTTGAGGGTATCAAACAATACATGGTGGATGCAGTCACGAAGGCACAAGAAGCAGGTTATGCCGAGACGATTTTAGGTCGTCGTCGCTACCTCAAAGACATTCACTCTCGAAACCACACCGTTCGTAAGTTTGCGGAGCGAAATGCCATCAACAGTCCGATTCAAGGTTCTGCGGCTGACTTAATCAAGGTCGCTATGGTTGATGTTCATGCCGAGATGCAAAAGCGGGAGCTGAAGTCGAAGATGATTTTGCAGGTGCATGATGAATTGGTTTTTGATGCGCACAAATCGGAAGTGGAAGAATTGACGGCTTTGGTGAAGGACAAAATGACGAATGCGATTAAATTGGAGGTGCCTTTGTCGGTAGATGTTGGATTGGGTAAAGATTGGTTAGAAGCACACTAGATAAGAATTGATGTAGAGGAAGATGAGTATTTTTGAAAAGGAACTAAATGTTAAACGTGATCTTGAAGAATATCTACGGACTTATTTTTCTATTAACCTTCCTCATTCTATTTGCAGGCTGCAATAAAAAGGCGAATCACCACCACACCTGTATTAAAGAGTGTGGGAAGCCCCTTTACATGGAAGTTTTTGAAGATACTCATTTCCCAAATGCCTATTTTGACTATGAACAAAGTATGTGTTGTTCAAAGTCACTAAACAAGCCTTTGTTGATTCTCTTCAATTGCTGGGCTTGTGCTAATTCTCGTAGAATGGAAGAAACTGTATTTAGCAATGATTCTATAGTTGCCTATTTGGAAGAATATTATATTATAGCAGATTTGTATGTAGATGAATATGCGAATGCAGTTGAAAAGGAGAGGCGTGTTTCTTATTATAGAGGTGAAAAACTTAGCAAAATAGGGGATTTAAATAACGCATTACAAATAGAGTTATTTAAATCAGGAAGTCAGCCTTACATAGTTATTTTGGACGAAAATGGAAATAGCTTAATGAATGGGATGTATTATACTTCTGATAGCAAACAATTTCTTGTTTGGTTGAAAACGGGTGTAGAAAAATTTTATTCTTCTAAGCCTTACAACCAATAAAGCTATTTTATGAATGGTGATAATTGATTCCTGTCACCGTCTCGTCCTAATATCATCAATCAGGTTTTTGATTTTAGTTGGATTCACCTTTCTGAGTTCTGCGAGTTTGAGGGTGTATTCTGCCATTTTCATTGCCATATCATACTGTCCCAATCGGTAATAAACAAAAGTCAAGGTATGGTTGTAATCGTATTCGTTTTCCATCTTTACCGACATTTTCGCCCACTCCAAAGCCTGCTCCAAATAACGGGCATCCTCCAAATTCAAGGCTATATCTGAAGCCAAATCATTGAGGAGTTTGGGATCGGTAATGTTTTTTGAATTGATATAACTGATGGATTTTTCGGCATATTCCTTCCATTCTCCCATACCCTTACAGTAAAGCATGGTCATTTCGAACTCAAAATTGTCTTTGAAGGGTAGGTTCGCTTGATTAATGATGTCAATTGCATTCTTAAAAATGGCTTTATCGTGTTCCTCAATGGCAGTTAAGATGCTGTTGTAAATTGCTTGCTTGAGTTTGCTATTGATGGATTCACTACCCTGAGTGGTTTTGAAGTGGTGAATGTCATTCATAAAAAGCTGTATGGCATCATTTTCTACCGTTTCCGAAAAATCAAAAATAAATTGTCGGTTTAGGGGGTGTTGAAACTGCCCTTTTTGTGTTTTTAAATAGTCATTGACGGGAGCGTGATAGGATTGATTCTGGGACTTAAGCCAATAGGCGTATAAACGGAGTTCTTTGGGTTGGATGGCTTTATTGTAATAAGATTTTTCCCATTGTTCAGCCAACCTTTTCATATCCGCATATTTTTTCTGCTGATTTAGAGAAGGAGCAGGTTTTGGAGGTTTGGTGTCACTTGGTTGGTCATTGTAGTTGGGAGATGGAATCGTGAAGATACCATTGTCAAATTTGCTGGAAGGAGTTTGCGACTGCCGCCCTATATCTGGAGTACCATATTCATCAGAGACCAATTCTTTAATCAACTCTAAATATTCCAAAGTTGAAGGTGCTTGATTTCTTTTTTGAAGTAATTGACTGTTTTTATTAAAAAATAAAAAAGAGGGATAGTTGTCTACTTCAAATGTACTGATGAAGTCCTTAATCCTTTCATCTGCACCATTAATTTTGTAATTGATAAAATAGCGGTTGTGCTTGGCTGCAATCTGTGGGTCGGTAAATAGACCACTTTCTGCTTGGCTGCAATTGGGGCAGTTCGGCTCAAAAAGGTATATAAACAGCAACTTACGCTCTTTTTGGGCTTGAAAAACCAACTCTTCCCATGTCATCTCCGTATCTAAAAAGGACACCTCTTGGTTTTGTGCAGCTATTTCGGGCACAAACGACAGTAAATAAATACTGAATAGGATTCTCAATAAATTGATTTTGGTAAAGGAAGGAAGTCTTCCACGTTTAATGCACTCAATGAATGGATGGTATATTCTGTCGTGATTCATGGTGGTAGTAAATAGTGGTTAAATAGAATATTTTTTTACCTTTACATAAGTAAATCAAGTAAAACTCAATATGATTCAACTGATTGATACTCATGCCCATCTTTATGTGGAGCAATTTGATGAAGACCGAGCCGCAATGCTTCAACGAGCATATGATGCAGGTGTCCAAAAAATCTTTTTACCCAATATAGACAGTCGGCACATTGATTCGCTTAATCAACTGATAGAAAAATATCCCCAACAGTGTTTCCCAATGATGGGAGTACACCCTTGTTCTATCAAAGATGACTATCAAACAGAGCTTGATAGAGCGTATCAAGAGTTGAAGGCAAAACCTTCTCTTTTTGCAGCTGTAGGTGAAATAGGGCTTGACTTTTATTGGGATTTGACCCACAAAGATCAGCAGGTAGAAGCCCTTAAAACACAAATAAGCTGGGCAAAAGAATTTGGATTGCCAATCGTACTGCATTCTCGTGACTCCTTCAATGAAACCTTTGAGATAGTTCAGTCTATGAACGATGAAAATCTCACTGGCATTTTTCACTGTTTTTCTGGTTCGGTTGCTGATGCAGAAAAAGTCATTGGTTTGAATGGGTTTTACATGGGGCTTGGAGGAGTGGTTACCTACAAAAATAGCAAAGAATTATCAGAAACCATTAAAAATATTCCATTAAAACACTTTGTCTTGGAAACAGACGCTCCTTATTTAGTGCCACATACTTATAGAAAGAAAAAACACAAAAGGAATGAAAGTGCTTTTATAGTAGCAGTAGCAGAAAAAATAGCAGAGCTTAAAGAGGTGAGTTTAGAAGAAGTTGCTGCAATCACTACCCAAAATGCGATGCAAATTTTTGATAATTGATTGGACAAAGATTTTGATAATTATTTTTTTTTTTGAATATCTGTCTATCAATTGGGATTTTGCGTATATTGCTCGCAAGTAGGGGACAAAATTGAGAAAATGAATGTTTTTTGTACTTCTTATTTCTACTTTTATCAAACAAAAAACAGACAAATTAAAAATTGAATTACTTTTTGTAATCTGAAAATCAAATAAATAGTTCGATTTTTTGCTCTTTGAATAGTATAGATAAATACAGAGAGGTGACCGAGTGGCTTAAGGTGCACGCTTGGAAAGCGTGTGTACTCGAGAGGGTACCGAGGGTTCGAATCCCTTCCTCTCTGCGAATTTTTGGTTCTAACTAACTATTTTAATCATAAAAGGAAAAAAAAAAAAAAAATTGTTTACGCTATTACTGATGTGTACACTTGTTGTATTCAGTGCTAGCTCTGCCTTCGCTGCAAACAGCGATTTGACCACTAATGAGATCAGTTTTGCTCTAGAGCAAACTACTCAAGCGACTACCACAGACATGGTTCCTCTTTCGAGTACGGACGAAGGGGAAGAAACCATGCAAGAACTTTTGAAACGATACTTCATTGATGGAGACTGGCGTTTTATGAGTATTGTACTAGTATGTTTGATCCTTGGATTGGCCTTGTGTATCGAACGTATCTTAGCTTTAAATCTTGCGACAACTAATGCAAACAAATTGTTGGCAAGTGTAGAAAGTGCCTTGGAACAAGGGGATATAGAGAAAGCAAAAGAAGTGGCTCGCTCTACAAGAGGCCCTGTTGCGAGTATTTTCTATCAAGGATTGGATAGAGTAGATGATGGTATTGACATCGTTGAAAAGTCTATCGTATCTTACGGTTCTGTTCAAATGGGACAGTTGGAAAGAGGTATGGTTTGGATTTCTCTTTTCATTGCTTTGGCTCCGATGTTAGGATTTATGGGTACTGTAATCGGGATGATTTCAGCATTTGATTCTATTCAACAAGCAGGTGACATCTCTCCAAGTTTGGTAGCAGGTGGTATTAAGGTGGCACTTTTGACTACAGTATTTGGTCTGATTGTAGCTATTATTTTGCAGATCTTTTATAATTACATCCTTTCTAAATTGGATAGTATTGTAAACACTATGGAAGATGCTTCTATCTCATTGGTTGATTTATTGACGAAATACAATGTTGCAAAAAGAAATCCATCATCAAATGGATAATTAAAATAGTTAGTTAAAACAAACAAAAGGATTTGATTTCAGAAATTTTATTTTGTTCTTCAAATGTAGATTTCTGAAGTCTCCTCCTCTTGTTCACACTGACTATTGACACTTAAATCAACGTTTACACTATTCATTAATCACAAGCCTGTCTAGGCAGACTTATCCTTAGTTATTTTGTAAACAATTTTAAGTCTTTTCAACAAAATTTCTTCAAAAAATAACCTAAAATTTTTATAGATATGCAAGATTTTATGGTAGATTATGGCATATATATAGCACAGTTTTTGGTGGCTGTTGCTTTTTTATTGTCCATTATATTCCCCTTAATTTATACTGCCCTTAATCCAAAAGAATCAATGAAAACAATTGGAGGCGTTGCAATTTTTGCAGTGATTCTCCTAATTCTTTGGTTTACTTCTTCAAGCGAAATCACAGGAAGATTTCTAGCTTCTGAGTACAGTTATGTGACAGAAGGTATTATGAAGTTGGTCAGTTTTTCTATTACTTCGGGAGTCCTTTTTACAGTAGGAGCTTTCTTATTGGCACTCGTTATGGAAGTTGTCAATGCTTTTAAATAAATAATAATTTCATATCAATATGGCAAAAGGAAAAAAAAGGAAGTTGCAGGAAATCAATGCAAGTTCGATGGCGGATATCGCTTTCTTGCTATTGATATTTTTCCTTGTGACTACTACGATGGATGTTGATAAGGGGCTTTTAGTGCTTTTGCCGCCTTATTCTGAGGAGCCACCACCAGAGACCAAAGAAAACCAACGTAATGTGTTGGATATTTTGGTAAACTCTAGAGACCAATTGTTGGTCAAAGGAGAACTAATGGAGGTTCGTGATCTCAAAGACATGGCTATAAAGCATGTTAATAATCGGAAAGTAAATCCGAAATATTCTGATAGCCCACAGGAAGCTGTTGTCTCTTTGAAGAGCGATAGAGGGACATCATATGATATCTACATTACCGTTCAGAATGAGCTGAAATCGGCTTACAATCAGATGCGTAATGAATACGCCAAACAGAAATTTGGACTACAATACGATGACTTGAGTAGAGAAGACCAAAAATCTGTTAGGCAAGAATATCCTTTGAAAATTTCGGAAGCTGAACCAGAAGATTTTACAGGAAAAGGAGGATAAAACACCATGTGTTGGATTCAGGTTTTTATGTGTTTTTTATTCTCTAACTCTTAAACAAATTTTTATTATGGCAGCGATTAGAAAAAAAGGAGGGAAGGAACTTCCCGCTGTTTCTACGGCTTCTTTGCCTGACATTATTTTCATTCTCTTGTTCTTTTTCATGGTTGCGACCGTGATGAGAGAAACAGAATTGAAAGTACAGGTGAGGTATCCCCAAGCTACAGAGCTTCAAAAACTGGAGAAAAAATCTTTGGTTAGTTATATTTATATTGGCGCACCTACTGGCAGTTACAAAGAACAGTATGGTACAGCTCCTATTATTCAATTGAACGACGAGTTTGTAAATAGAGAGGAGTACAAAGGTGCTATCGCTGTATTTATCCAAAACGAGCGTGCAAAGGTAGATGAAAAGTTAATCCCTCAAATGACCACTTCTCTTCGTGTAGATAAAGAAGTGAAAATGGGTATCATTACGGACGTGAAGCAAGAGCTTCGCAAAGTAAGTGCCTTGAAAATTAACTACTCGGCTACACAAAGAACGAGTGATTTGTAATGATAGCAATATGAATTATTACCCATGTAAGCTAATAAAAAGGCTACCTCTTATTTCATATATGAGGTAGCCTTTTTTAATTATGGTCAATAGAATGAATTGAAACTATTTCAAATTTTTGTTTACTCCAAATTCACCTTCAATTCATAATCCCCTTCACCCCGAAACGAATTTACCAAAAGGTAATATTCGCCCGCCTCTAAATTTTCCAACTCCAACATTTCATTAGAGGTTTCGGTGATAGAACGTTTGTCGTAATCATTTTTGCTTGGTATTGCGTTCTTTTTGAGGTAGAGGTCAAAATCGGTTTCCTCCGTTTTGCTTTCCATTTCGATGGTCAATTTCTTTCCCACCTGAATTTTATAAATCTTGCTATCATTGTTACCTGTCATCATTCCTTTGACACGGGTATTTAGTTTGAGCTGCAACACGCCATCTTCCAATACAGAAGGTTCTTCAAGAGGAATTATTGGAGTAGTGACAACAGTTGTAGAACCATCCCCACCAGTTTCACTTACATCATCAGGAACGATTGTAGTAGGTTCTTCGACTTCTTCAGTAGGCAATAAAGCAACTGCCTGTTGAACGGCTTTGAAGGCGTTCACCTTGCCATATCCAAACCATTCAGAATGACCACTTTCATTGTAAATACCTTTGTTGTGACCCAACAGAATATCGAGATTGGCATCTTCAATTTTATCTGTTGATTCGAGGATGATTTGTTTGACTTCTTTAGCCGTCAGGTTTGGGTTGGCGGACCAAACCAAACCTGCAACACCTGCCACCAAAGGAGTAGCACTTGAAGTACCTCCAAAAAGATGGGTATATCTGCTGTTGGGGGAAAAATAAGCTCCTAGTCGGAAATTATCGGTAGTGGTAATGCCCCTGCCTTTCAGTTTTTTGCTAAAATCCAAAGGGTGGTAGTTGTTACTTGGAGCGCATACAGTCACTTCTTTGCCCCAATTGCTATAGGCTGCTTTTTCGTTGAGACTGGTAGATGCAGATACGGTGATGACATCTGGATGTGTGGCATTGCCATTCCAAATGGGGTCACGGTGTTCGTAAATGCGGTTACCCGCAAGGTATTTCACCCCACCTACATTTTTCAAGTCCTTCAAAGGCGCATTGAAGTTGTGGGCTGCAAATAGAATGACACAACCTTTGCCTCTTGGACCACCTGTTGCCGCAAGCTGACTGAGTTTGTCATAGACCAACTGATGTAAAGGCGCATAGACAGGAGGAGGTCCCCAACTGCAAGAAATTACGTCCGCATATTTGCCTACATAATCGAATATTTCATAGAGCAAGTTGGCATCTGCCCCAAAAGGAATGCGAACAGGCATAAATGCACAGCCTGGTGCTACCCCAACAACACCTTCTCCATTGTCTTCCGCAATGGCAACTCCCGCACAAGGAGTTCCATGAAAATCAGAAGCACCTGGATTGGGCAAAAGGTCACCATCCACAAAATCTTTTGGATAAACTATTTTTCCGACTCCTTGTAAGTCGGGATGAGACATATCAAAGCCATCATCTAAAACTGCAATGACAATATTTCGATTGCCTTTGGTAATGTCCCAAGCTTGTGTGACAGAAATATCTGCATTGGGAGTGAGTTCCGGTCCTCCCTGACTGAATAAGTGCCACTGTTGTTGGAACTTGTCGTCAATGGGTTGGTAAGCCGTTGAAAAACGATTGATGAGGTTAGGTTCGCAGTAAACTACTTCGCTTTTTTCGTGGAGGTAGTTGGATACTTTGACGGGGTTGGTTGCAGTAGAAGTCGTTATTTGCAGCATATAAGTCTGAGCATCGTAGCTTTTGACATACCGCAAGTGATAGGTGTCTAAATATTTGTTGATGGCTGTTATGTCCGTACCTTCTTTGAATTTGACGGTTATTTTGTCCGTAATGTAGTAGCGTGTTTGGTTCGTGCCAATGGGTTTGTAGGCATGGTGACAGACCAAGTCAAATGCCATTGAGCGCAAAGATGCCATGATTTGTTCGAGGCGGGTTTCATCTAGTTTTAAACGATAGACTTCATTGAATACGTTTTTTATGCCCAAAACGCCATCCAGTTTTTGGATGAGTTCGAGTTTGCGAGGGTCATAAATGTAGACGGTGACACAATCTGGCTCTTTTTCAAGATTTATTTTCCTGCCGTTTTGCCAAAGATAAGTGCCTATCATTGAAGATTCTGAAGTCATAATGGGTAGTTTTATAAATGTTGTTGGGTTGTCTCCCCGCAAATAGAATTGCAAGAGAACTGTTTAATTTTTGCTATATACTAATTGTCAAACTCATCATTGTAGTCGTAGTTGTCATCTGTTTGGGTTGAGGTCGTATCTTCTGGTGACCCTGGGTCAGCTACACTCGGAAGCTTCTCTGCATATTTGCTACAATCCGTTTCGATGCTCATACGATAAGGTTTTTCGAAGCGTGTGGTTTGAAGGATATTTAGGGAGCTATCTGCATAGACTCGTTTCATAAACTCTGCAAAAACGGGCAATGCCATATTGGAACCTGCGCCCAAACGAGTGGTTTTGAAGCGAATTTGTTTTTCGTCACCACCACTCCAAGTACCACCAACCAAGTCAGGTGTGAAACCCATAAACCAACCGTCTGAGTTGTTATTGGTTGTTCCTGTTTTACCTGCTATTTCTGCTTCGAGTTTGTACTTCCACCGCAACCTACGAGCTGTTCCATTATTGACCACTCCTTTCAAAAGTGAAATCATGGCATAAGCAGTTTGCTCACTCATGACCTCCTCCACACGAGGCACCCAAAGTTTAAGAGGTGTGCCGCTTTTGTCCTCGATACGAATAATCGGGTAGGGCTGTGTGTAGAAACCCTTGTTTGCGAAGGTGCTGTAAGCACCTGTCATTTCATAAACCGAAATATCGGGAGTTCCCAAGCATATTGAAGGGTAAGGGTCCATGTGGCTTTCAATACCCATTTTTTGAGCCAATTGAATCACCGCATCAGGACTTGTCATGTATTTCATCAGATAGGCAGTAACTCTGTTAATCGAGTGCGCCAGTCCCGTTTTAAGGGTAATCATGCGCCCATTGTAGAGCGAACCCGAATTCTTTGGAGTCCAATTATTGAATTTTTCAAAGGTGACAGGTACATTCGGAACTTTGCGACAAGGAGACCAACCACTTTGCACTGCTAGAGTGTAAACAAATGGTTTGAAAGTCGAACCTACTTGGCGTTTAGATCCTATGCGTACATTATCATATTTGAAGTGCTTGTGATTGATTCCTCCTACCCAAGCACGTATGTGACCCGTTTGGGGGTCGGTAATCATCATACCTGTATGCAGAAGCATTTTGTAGTGTTTGATCGAATCAATGGGAGTCAGTATAGTGTCTATTTCGTGGTAATAATAAGAGCTATCAACTGCAGGTAGGGGATAGGTGATGTGGTGATTTTCAAGATCTGCTTGCCCTTCCCAAGAAAAAATTTCCATTTTGACAGGGTCATTGAATACCTTTTCTATTTCTTTTTCTGATAGTTTTCCATTGGCTTTCAGTCTTCTATACCTATCTGTGTTTTTTGCTGCCCTGTAGATCAAACTGTTCATTCCATGCCATGCCTCACCCGCTTTTATCTTCACAGGTTTCATTCTTGAGCCATCTACTCCATAATCCCACGGACGCTTATTGCCCCAGTGATCGTAAAATTGCTTTTGAAGGTCTCGCATATGTACACCTGCGGCTACTTCTGCATACGCCTGCATTTTGGAATTGATGGTCGTATATATTTTCAGTCCATCTCTGAATACATCGTAGCTCGTGCCATCTACTTTTACTTGGTTCTTAGACCATTCTTTCATGGTCGCTTTGATGTATTCACGGAAGTAAGTTCCCAATCCTTCATTGTGATCTTGTTGGCTGTAGTTGGTCACAAGTGGAAGTTGTTGGATAGAATCAACTTCCGCAGAGGTGAGTTTGTTGTACTTCGCCATCTGACCAAGTACTACGTTTCGGCGGCGTTTAGAGAGTTCAGGATTTCTAATAGGATTGAACTTGGTACTTGCTTTGAGCATTCCAATCAAGACCGCAGCTTCTTGTATTTCTAATTCACTGGGTTGTTTTCCGAAATATACCTTTGAAGCAGATTTAATACCGTGAGCATTGTTGCTGAAAGGAACCGTGTTGAGGTACATGGTCATGATTTCATCTTTGGTATATCCTCTTTCCAGTCGTACTGCAATCACCCACTCCTTGAATTTTTGCTTAATACGTTCCATCTTACTGTGGGTTTTCACCCCATGAAACAAGTTTTTGGCAAGCTGCTGGGTAATCGTACTTGCGCCACCATCTTTTCCCATTCTAATGACGGCACGCATCAAAGAGCGAAAATCAATACCTGAATGTTCTTTAAAACGGACATCTTCGGTGGCTACCAGAGCTTTGGTGAGGTTTGGAGAGATTTCATCATAAGAAACATTGGAGCGATTCTCGATGTAGAATTTACCCAATAGAACAGAGTCAGAAGAATAAACCTCTGATGCCAATGAGTTTTTTGGACTTTCCAGTTCAATAAAACTGGGTAGTTCACCAAACATACCATTGGAAATTCCCCAAAATAATAGGAAGAAGGAAAGAAGACCTATAAAGAATCCTCCCCAAATCAAATAAATGAGTGTTCGGACAAAGCTCCTCTTTTTCTTATCGCTTGTTTTTGGGGCAGTAGGTGTTGGCTGTTTATTAGAATCCATTGGAGATTTTATATGTTGAAATCCTTGATTTGCTCTTAACAGACAAAAATAGAGATTTTTTATTATTTACTAAGCTTCAAAAACCAAATCCTGACTTAAAATTTCAAACTAATGATTAATTAACGTGAGTTTTGGATAATACTTGCTGAAAGTTAGTTTTTTTAGCTCCTTACGAGAAATTTTGTGACTCCTAAAAGGCGTATCTAATTTTGAATTTGCCTTAGTTCCCTTTCATCTCAGAAGTTTCTTTCTTTTTCTCTTTTGCAGCTTTCTTCTTTTCTCTTTTTTCTTTCTTTTTACCTCCGCCAATCGAAATCAAGGAAAAACTTACGTAATCTTTAGGGTTTTGTTTAAAATCGACGAGTAACCTATTGAGACTTTCGGATGTGTCCTCCAAATTATCATACAATTTTTCATCCTTCAATACCTTACCTACTGTGCCCTCGCCTGCTTGGATACTAGTCATAAGCGCATTGACTTGCCCCAAAGTAGCTTGTGTTTGTGCCATCATTTGCTCGATTTCTACATTGGCAAATTTTTGTGTTAGCGTAGCGGTATTGTCAAGTACCTTGTCAAATTTTATTTTGGTGCCATGGAGACCTGCCGTTAATTGCTTCAAATCACCACTTGCCGATTGGAAATTGGTGAGACTCGCACTGATTTTATCAAGTTCACTATTGCTAAAGTCATTGAGATTTGCTGTTAACCCATTTACATTCTCCAAAGTTCCCTTTAGGTCGCTGATCATTCCAGTCATGTTCTGAAAAGCAGATTGGAACTCTTTGGAACGCATTAGGAGTTTGGTCTCAATTAGGGTGGAGTCCAAAGACTTCAATACATCTTCTACTCGGTCTTTGATGGGGAGCAATTCTTCTAACGCCAATTCGGTGATTCCCAATTCGATGTTTCCTATGAGTGTATCACCTGAAGCTGCATATTGTAGCCCCTTGAGTGTGCGGGCTTTGCCCAAGTCTACCTCCATTGCCTTGTCGCCTAATAAGCCAGAACTAACAATCTTTACTTTTGCATCTTTGGGTAGGTTGACCTCTTCATTAACGGTAAATTTGACCACAATCTTGCCCGAACGATCAGGCTTTAGGTAAATATCTTCTACCATTCCTATCTGGAACCCGTTAATTTGAACAGGATTGGAGGTGGCAAGACCATCTACACGGTCGTAAACTGCAAAGAATGTATCGTCAGATGAAAAAAGATTTTTTCCTTTCAAGTAGTTGTAACCAAAAACGAGGATGACAATAGCTGCAACAGCTAAAATACCTACTTTGGTTTCGTTCGAAATCTTCAAAACTTTGGGATTTATTGTGATTCAATTGTTTCAATTGACAATCCGTTTTCCATTACTATACAACACAATTTGAGCATTTTTAAAACCTGCATTTTTCATGTTGTTGAGCGTGGTTAAGGCTTTGTCATAATCATAAAACTTAGTAGCGAGGATGTATTGCTTTATGCCTCTCTGATTTTCTTCAATATCAATTTTTCCTACTTTTTTAAAATCTGGATTTCCCAAATCTAAAGATTGGTAGGCATTGTATAACTGTACTTTGTATATCAAATTAGAAGAGCCGTCATTGGCAGAATTGGCGGTATGTCCCATTTCTGTCTTCTTTATTTTCCTTGCTTGTGGCAACGCAACACCTTCCAATTTTGTTTTGTAGGTCTTGAATGCTCTGTAAATAGCGGACGCAATATAGGTCTGTCCTTCATTGGACTTCAAAAAAGCTTCCTCAGTAGAATTGGTCAAAAAACCTGCTTCTACAAGTACACTTGGCATTGTGGTCTTGTAAAGTACCAAAAAACTTTCTTGTTTGACCCCTCTACTGTATCGTTTGGTTTTATTTTTGAATTCTTTTTCGATATTGGAAGCAAAGTTGATGCTTTGATTCAAAAATGCGTTTTGATAGAGCGAAAAAATGATGTTGCTTTCGTAATCATTTAAGTCAAAGCCATCGTAATTACTTTTGTAGTCACTTTCGAGCAAAATCACCGAATTTTCACGTTTCGATACGTCCAAATTTTCAGCTGATTTGTCCAAACCCATGATATAGGTTTCCGTTCCATGTACATTGGGATTGTTTTTGGCAGCATTGCAGTGAATCGAGATGAATAAATCTGCTTGGTTTCGGTTGGCAATTGCAGCTCGCTCGTGTAATTCAATGAACTTATCCGTTTTTCGAGTATAAATGACCTTCACGCCTTGAACGTGTTGTTCGATGTAACTGCCTAATTTTAAGGCGATTCCTAAAGCAATGTCTTTTTCTCGACTGTGTGCACCCGAACAGCCTGTGTCTTTTCCTCCATGTCCTGCATCTATCACCACTGTTTTGATGGTATAAGAAGGAGCATTCAAAAAAGCCATACTTATAGGCAAACACACTAATAAAACAATTGAAGCAAGTAACAGTTTATTTTTCATGGCGGTTAATTTGTTGCTTTTTTATTGGGGCATCTTTATTATAAAAAAGAACGTTTAAAATTGTGTGGGAAATATGGGCCTTACTATTTTTTGCAGAACTGCAATCGTTTTTAAAGAACGAATGAAAATTAAAATAAGAATAAAAATTTAAAAAAATACTTCACAATCAATCTATTGTAAATTAAAACTGCAAATTTATTTTGAAGTATTCATAGCATTTATTCACTGCATATCCTTTATTAACCAGTAGCTAATAAAGTTCGTATCTAATTCGAAAACTTTGTTTCACCGATTTACCTAAAAAAACGAAAATATTTATTCAACACAAGTTTCCGACGAAAATTTTACTTTTGCAGCGCACAAATTTACCAAAAGTAGAGTTTATAATGCTTTTTCATAAAAATTCCCCTGGATTGAGCATTTCAATTGGAGCAATTTCGCTCGCTAATATAGGACAATTTGGGCTTAAAATTCATAAACATCATTGCTAATACGAAGTCAAATATATATACTGCTTTCCCTTTTTGTAAACGTCTTTGCCTTTGCTCAGACTGATACTACTGCCATGCGTTTAAATGCCGTAGCAGATAGTATTTTACAGCAAAAAGCTGATACGCTTCTTGTGGACACTTTGAGCCAAACGAAAGATAGCTTGAAGGTGCAAACAACTACGAGTTATGATTTGAAGATAGCGAAAGATACTTTGGAATATCCGATTGACTACAGCGCAACGGATTCGATGGTCTATGACATCGCCAATGAGAAAATGTACCTATACGGAACGGCTGCCATCAAACAAGACCAAATCAACCTCGATGCGGCAAACATTACCTTGAATTATACCGAAAAAACGGTCAATGCCATTGGAGTAAAAGACTCTTTGGGAGACTGGCAGGGCAAACCCTTGTTTCGAGACGATGGACAGGAGTTTGAATCTGATGAGATTACCTACAATTTTGAGACAAAAAAAGGGAAAATACACCAATTGGTGACGCAGCAAGGAGATGGTATCTTGTTGGGGAAAGAGGTGAAAAAGAATGAGAACGATGAGATGTTTGTGAAGGATGCCTACTATACGACCTGCAATTTGGAGCATCCACACTACAGAATCAAGGTGAACAAAGTGAAGGTGATTCCCAAAAAACTTATTGTATCTGGTCCCGCTCAATTGGAGATTGCAGATATCCCAACACCTTTGGTCTTGCCATTCGGGATTTTTCCATTGATGGAAAAACAGACATCGGGCTTGATTTTCCCCACTTATGGCTATTCTCCTAACGAAGGTTATTATTTGCAACGTGGAGGATGGTATTTTGCTTTGGGAGACCATTTAGATTTGGCTGTCACAGGAGATGTGTACACCTTGGGGACTTGGAGAATGAGTGCCGCAAGCCGCTACAAAAAACGCTACCATTATACAGGAAGTCTTAGGCTGCAATACGGGAATGTCAACACAGGACGGCGATTTGAAAGTTCTTTCAGCAAACGCAAACAGTTTTCGGTGACTTGGTCGCATAGCCAAGACCCCAAATCTATTCCGAACAGCACTTTTTCGAGTAGTGTAAACTTTGGAACGAGTAGCTTCAATCGGGAATTTGAAACCTCCAATGAACAGGTTTTGAACAATACTTTGTCGTCGAGTATCAACTATACCAAAAATTTTGTGGGCTCACCTTTCCGAATGAACATCAGTGCGACCCACAACCAAAACACGAATACAGATCAGGTGAATGTCACTTTGCCAAATTTTGGCTTAGATATGAGTCGTATCAATACCTTCAAAAGAAGACAACAAGTTGGGAAACAAAAATGGTATGAGCAGATTTATCTGACTTATAATATGGATGCAAGAGCGAGTGTATCGGCAGCGGATTCGGTGATTTTTACAAATGCAGTTTGGGA